>JAYVHZ010000483.1:0-2102 GCA_043770645.1 Undibacterium sp.
CTTGGTTTCATCTCCATACATTGGTACGGCTTGATGTACCTCGCCGCTTTTATGCAATTTATTGCCTTGGGGCGCGTCCGATTGCGCCAAACGCACATCGCCGACTTGGGATGGAAAAAGGAGGACATTGACGACATGCTTTTTTATGGCGTGCTTGGCGTGATTATTGGTGGTCGCATGGGCGAAGTGATTTTTTATCAGCCTATGCACTTCCTGCAAAATCCTTTAGAGATTTTTATGGTGTGGAAAGGTGGCATGTCTTTTCACGGTGGATTTCTCGGTGTCTTAATTGCGATGTCCTTGTGGGCGCGCCACGCAAAAATGCCACTGGCGCATGTGTATGACTTTATCGCACCCTTAGTACCCCTTGGTTACGCGGCAGGCCGTTTCGGTAATTTCATCAACCACGAATTACCAGGCCGCGCGGCATCTGCCGATCTCCCGTGGTCTATGAATTGGCCAGGAGTCGCCTATCCGGTTCATCCATCGCCGCTGTATCAGATGCTAGTCGATGGCGTATTACTGTTTATCATCGTTTGGCTATTTGCGCGCAAAGCACGTCCCGCACTGGCTGTCGGTGCAGTATTTGTGATGTTGTATGGTTGCGCACGTTTCTTTACTGAATATTTCCGCACACCGGATTATGAAGTGGGTTTTATTGGCATGACGATTTCGGCTGGACAGATGCTGTCTTTACCAATGATTTTGGTCGGTGCTTTGTTGTTATGGTTAGCCTATGCAGGCAAATTCACGCCAGTACAAATATCAACTGCCTCGGCAAGCGAAACCAAGACGTCAAAATCAAAAACTAAAAAACAAAAAAAATAAACCCCTGCAGGAGGAGACCTCAAGATGGACAACATTCAATGCGAACTAGAAGGCAATATCGCCTTTATTACGATATCCAATCCAGACCGACTTAATGCGCTAAACATGGCGATGTGGAATGCGTTGACCACACACTTCACAGCGCTGCATCAGAATGACGATCTACGCTGCATTATCATCCGCGGTGCGGGTGGCAACTTTGCTGCTGGTGCTGATGTACAAGAATTTGCCACCGTACGCAATACACTAGCGGATGGTATGCGTTATCACAATCAAGTGATTGCGGCAACCTTAAAAACCATTAGTGAATGCCAACATCCGGTGATTGCAGCGATTGAAGGTGTGTGCGTGGGTGGCGGTCTAGAAATTGCGATTTCCTGTGATATTCGCATCGCGTCACCTGGCTCGCGTTTCGGCATTCCAATTAACAAACTAGGTTTCCCTTTAGCACCAAAAGAGTTACAAAGCTTATTAGGCTTAGTCGGGAAAGCCGTGGCTTTAGAGATATTATTAGAAGGTCGCATACTCAACGCCATCGAAGCCAAACAAAAGGGACTAGTTCAGCGCTTGACTGATGATGTGCCAGGTGAGGCACTCGAAACGGCACAAAGAATTGCGCTCGGCGCTCCACTCGCGGCACGTCTGAATAAAAAATTTATTCGTCGCCTCAGCTTTGTACCAGAACGTCTCAACGATGAAGAACAACTTGAAGCCTTCTCGTTTTTACAAACCGAAGACTATCAAGAAGGCGTACTCGGCTTCCTAGCCAAAAAAGTTCCCGTTTTCACTGGTAAATAATAACGATGTTCTTGATATGAATGCCAATCTCTACGCTCTATTCGCAAGTCATTTTCCAGACGATCAATCATGCTGCTGCATAGAAACGCACGATAGCCGATATTACAGTTGGTCGGATATTGAACGCGCCAGCGCCATGCTGGCAAACCTGCTGTATAGCTTAGAGTTAAGTGCTGGTGCCCGGATTGCCGTGCAAGTGGAAAAATCCCCTGAAGCTTTGATTCTCTATCTAGCGACACTACGCGCTGGCTATGTTTTCCTACCTTTAAACACAGCCTACCAACACGCAGAAATCACTTATTTCATCCAAGATGCGTCACCCGAAGTCGTAGTGTGTTCGCCGCAAAATTTTGGATGGGTTTCACAAATTGCGTTTCAAGCTGGTAGCAAGCATGTCTTCACCTTGGATGCGCCTGCGCAAGGGAATAATCGCGGCAGTCTGTTGGATAGAGCCAGCACTATGTCAGATCAATTTG
>JAYVHZ010000484.1:0-3724 GCA_043770645.1 Undibacterium sp.
CCTATCAAAAGGCGATTGCTAGGAATTTTGAGTTAATCAGTCAGGCAAAATCCTATGCGGTCAATGACAAATCAGATGCCTCTTACCAAATGCTGGCAAAACAAATCCTGCTGGAATATTATTGAGTGAGATGCAGGTGATGAGGGCTGATGTATTAATACGCTCTATGCGTCTTTATCATCAATGATGCTTTGGCCGACATCGTCTAGCTCTTCAAATTGACGGTGGTTTAAAGCCCACCAAAATACGACGCCGATCGCAAAGACTAAAATCACACTCAGCGGTACTAATAAATACAAAATATCCATTTGGTTTATTTATAGAATCAAGAGTGTATTTTAAGAAAGTGGTAAATCGTAATCGGCTGGTTTCAGATTCAGCAATCGCAAGCCATTCACCACCACCAATAAAGAACTTAAAGACATGCCCAATGCGGCGTGCCAAGGTTCCAAATATCCAAGCACTGCGGCAGGAATAGCGATGACATTATAAAGCAAGGCCCAACCTAAATTCTGACGTATCAGGCCGTAGGCTTTCTTCGCTAGTTGTATACTAAAACTCAAATCACTGAGACGATTCGACATTAACAAACAATCGCTGCGTGTTTGCGAAATTGGCGCCCCCTGCCCCATGGCGACCGATACATTCGCTAAAGACAATGCAGGACCATCGTTCATCCCATCGCCGACCATCGCCACCACTGCACCTTGCTGCTGTAATTGCAAAATGTAAGCATGTTTTTCGGCAGGACTCAACTCCGCACGATAATCCGAGATGCCACATTGTGCCGCAACTTCCGCCACGACATCGTGCCGATCTCCCGACAGCAATGTCACGTGTTTTCCTTGCTCTTGCAATTCGCGCACCGCGGCAATCGACTCCTCACGCAAACCATCTTCCATTACAAAAAAAGCCAAAATCTGATGTTGATCAGCAAATACCGAAACCGACTTATTGCGGAATTCATGCGGAATCTGCCAATCGCTGTGATTGAGTTCTTTTACATAATCCAAACGTCCCAAACGATAGGTTTGCATAGCAAAAGAAAGTTCAATTCCAGCACCGGCAAGCTCATGACTTTGACCGAGCGATGCTTGAAAATCCGCATTGATCGGCTTGAATTGTTGATTTACAAAACTGTCAGAAATCGCCTTGGATGCCGGGTGCAATGACATTCCAGCCAAAGTGGCGACAAGCGTTTGTTGATGATTCAGCTCAGCAGAACTCAACTGATCGGCCTGCAAAAAGACTGCCTTCACGACTTTTAATTTGCCAAAGGTCAAGGTGCCGGTCTTATCGAAAATAATGTGCGTTAAATTTGCCAAATTCTCAATCGCGGAACCTTTTGTGACTAACATACCGAATTTTGCTAATTGACCTATTGCTGCCGACATCACGCCTGGTGTTGCTAAGGATAAAGCGCAAGGACAGGTCACTACGATCACACTAATGCCTATCCACAAGGCACGACTTGGATCGATCATCGCCCATACAATCCCCGACGCTATCGCAATCAACAATATGGCGAATAAGAATCGACTCGCATGCTTATCCGCTAATGCCACCAAACGCGGTTTTTCTAAAGTCGCCGACTCCATCATCGCAATTAGACTTGCCAATTGCGTTTGATTGCCAACTTGCTTCGCACGCATCACTATGGCGCTATGGAAATTCACTGAGCCGGCAATCAATTGATCACCCATTTTCTTGCTAACTGGTTTTGCTTCACCGGTCATCAAAGCTTCATCGCACTCACTGCTCCCCTCGACTACCTCGCCATCACAAGGAACTTGTTCACCGGCAGGAACCAACAGATAGTCGCCGACCAAGATTTCGTCGGCACGACAAGAACTTACTTGCTCGCGTGAAGGATAGGAAACCAGTTTCTGTGCGATCGTGGGATGAATTTGCGTTAATACCGAGAGGGCTGCCGATGTCTTTCGTTTGACGTTATCTTCGATAAATCGCGCACCTAACAACAAAAAGACAAACATAATCGCCGAATCAAAATACACGGCGCCACCAAAGAACGTCGCCCAACAACTGGCGAAAAAAGTCAGCAAAATTCCCAAGCTCACCGGTACATCCATACCGATATAACGCATTCTCAAATCGCGTATCGCGCCTCGAAAAAACGGCACGGCCGAAAATCCAATAACAGGTATGGTGATGACGAGGCTGGCAATCTTCAATAAGCGATCAAGATCTGGCGTCAAGTCGCCATTAATCTCGGGCACCGGTACCAAATAAGCGGGAAATGCATACATCATGACCTGCATCATCGCGAAGCCTGCGACAAACAAACGCCAAAGCGCCGTCTTCTTTTCTTTTGCTTGATATTCGCTTAAGGATTGATTGGCCGGAAATGCCGCATAGCCAAGATCAACGATCGCTTGAATAATCTTTTTCAAACTCAAGCGATCTGGCTGCCAACGCAGTTGGGCTTTTTGTGAGACGGGATTAATCCGAAATGAATGAACGCCAACTAATTGCGACACGCGAAATTCGATTAATTGGATACAAGCAGCACAACGAATACCAGCGACGCTGAGTGATTCGGTTTGCAATCGCTCTTCAGTATCAGGTGATTCAGCTGCAGACGGCTGCACGTTGGCAGTTGTCATCAGAGTGCACTTCCTTGATCTGCGTGTTTCGAGCGTAAATACTCATCAACCAAGCCATTTTTTTCAATTGCATTTAGTACGGCAAGACAACCGTGGCAACAAACAGGTTGCTGTACATGCTGAAACACCGCGATCAACGCACCTTCTTTACGCATACGTTCGCCACAATGAAAGCAGAGACATTTCTCGCGATTAAAAAAACGCGAAATATGGTTACCATAAAATTGGGAGAGCGCTAATTGCATAGAGTAATGAAAGTGCAAACGATTATTCTACGCATGATAACGGACAACAGACTTTTTTTATTGATTTGACGCAAGCAAATTCATTAAAACCAACAAATCATTTGTTCGCAAAGCACAAATGAAAAACGATGGCAATCAGCCATCGTTTTTATCGCATTGGGGCTTATTAGAAGCCTCTAAACCGAGGAAGATTCACTCGGTGATTTCTTCGCATTCATGATAACTAACGTACAAAATCGACCTTCTACTTCGCACATAACCGGTAAAGAAACTACACCGGAGCTCAAATGCCATTCGTCTGAAATACAAAAATATTTATGTATATTGACCTCCTCGTTTGAACCAGTTACAGCTTCAATATAGACGAGTCACAGCGCAATAGAAAGACAATTTTAACTATCTAAATGATTTGTAAGATTAAAGAAATTAAAGTCTACTAGACAGGTGAAACTGGTTTTACAGTTAAGTAATCATCAGGCTGCCAAGATATTTTTCCATCCACCTCGGTAACCTGTATTTTACGCAAACGCCCGCCACGGCATGGACCGCCAGTACAATGCCCCGTCTCTGGAACATAGATTGCACCATGGGTTGCGCACATAATGTACAAACCACTACCTTCAAAAAACTCACCAGGTGACCAATCCAATTCAACTGGCACGTGCGCACAGCGATTCAGATAGGCGTGTGCACCGCCATCGAAACGCACAACAAATCCAGTTGCCTCATCGTTGCCAGCCAACAAAGGAAAACGTATTCCCTTCCCACCTTCTTCTAAATCATGCGAATTACAAATAAATATGGTTGTCATAGATCACTCACTTTATGCCGATTGGATCAGGCGTTTTCTGTCAG
>JAYVHZ010000485.1:0-4107 GCA_043770645.1 Undibacterium sp.
GTGCCCCTTTAGTTCTGGAAAATATCTAACTTCCTCACCATTCCAACTGAAACTGAGCTCACCCTGATGGTCACTTGTATATTTGTGATCTTCTAAAAAAATTTTATGATCGTAACGGCAGATGGAAAAATCACCGTGACGAATCGCAACTTTCGCATCGTCACGTGCATTTAACAACTGAAATTGCATTTCATTGATCTTGGATGTTGAAGGCAGTTGCACTCGATGAATATTCAGCCAATGTCTAAATACATTTATCATACGATCATGACTAAGTGTACGCAGCAAACTTATATCCAATGCATTATCTTGCTGACAGAGTTGCCAATCACTAGCAGCGACTTCATCCAATAGCCGTTGCGCAGAACGCATATGACTCGAGGTACGCAAAAGACGCTCCGAAAAGCCAGGGTAAAACTCCTCGATCTTTGGCATCAATAAATGACGAACTGCATTGCGTGTATAACAAACATCTTCGTTTGATTCATCATCGACATTTGTCAGTCGATTTACTAACGCGTAGTTTTGAATCGTTTCTTTAGATTCGCATAGCAACGGACGACCCAACAAAATTTCAGATGAGCCAAGCAAATCTGGTGCGAAATTACATTCATCCATTCCGGCAAGTCCGCGCAATCCAGTACCTCGAAATAACTGCATCAACATGGTCTCAGCTTGATCATGAAGATGATGTCCAACCAACAGAAATTTCACTTGATCTCGTTGACACATCCGCCCGAGTGCGAGATAGCGCTCGGTTCTAGCGACCATTTCAATTCCCTGGCCTTGATTCTGGAGAGTAACCTGTTCCGCCCTAAATGGAATTTGCAATTCCCCACAGATCGCGCGGCAATGACCTAGCCATTCCGATGAATTATCACTTATCCCATGATTGACATGGTAAGCGAATAAGGGAATTTGCTCTCGCTGAGCATAAAGGAGTGATAAAGCCAGAAGTACTGTGGAATCAAGACCCCCACTATAGGCAACTGCGAATCCAGTTTGACTACAGTCGAGATCTTGCGCTTGAATAATGCTAGTGAGCTTAGTAAAAAAACTTTGTTCTAATTCCTTGGCACTTGATAAGTGCTGTTCGCTCATTCGGAAACTCGGGTTTCCTTAAATTTGCCATAACTCATTAATTTCTCATGCCGATTCGCAAGCAATTCTTTGGTCTTCATCCCTTGGAATTGACGTAAAGTATCTGCCAAAGCACGTTTTACCAGAGCACACATTTGCTTTGGGTCACGGTGCGCACCACCTAACGGTTCATTGATAATTTTATCGATCAAGCCCATTGCCTTTAATCGATTTGCGGTCAAGCCCAAAGCTTCTGCCGCATCCGAGGCTCTCTCAGAGGTCTTCCACAAAATAGACGCACAACCTTCAGGGGAGATTACTGAATAAGTGGCATATTGCAGCATCAACACGGCATCTCCGACCGCAAGCGCAAGTGCACCACCAGAGCCACCTTCACCAATAATGGTCGCAATCAATGGCACTTTTAACTCAGCCATTACATATAAATTATGCCCAATCGCTTCGGATTGCCCGCGCTCTTCGGCATCAATCCCAGGCCACGCCCCTGTAGTATCGACAAAGGTAAATACTGGAATATCAAATTTCTCCGCCAACTTCATCAAGCGCATTGCCTTACGGTAACCTTCAGGCTTAGGCATCCCAAAATTACGCATAGCACGTTCTTTCGTGTCACGCCCTTTTTGATGGCCAATGACCATACAAGCTTGGCCATTGAAGCGCGCTAAACCTCCGACAATCGCTAAATCATCCGCAAATGAGCGATCGCCATGCAATTCATGGAAGTCAGTAAAGATCTGCGCGATATAGTCCAAGGTATATGGACGCTGTGGATGTCGTGAAATCTGCGATACTTGCCATGGCGTCAGCTTCGCATAAATATCTTTTGTCAACATTTGGCTTTTTTGTGAAAGGCGATCAATTTCTTCCGAAATATCTACCGCCGAATCATCTTGCACAAAACGCAACTCTTCTATTTTTGTTTCTAGTTCGGCAATAGATTGCTCAAATCCTAGGAATGTCGTTTTAGTCATCGTGCCCCCTTAAATATTCCACACGAGTTAAAGAAATTAGCTTAATCAAATCATTTAAGCTGCTTTTTCATCCAAACTGCGCCACATATACCACGTCGCTACGGTCCGCCAAGGTTCCCAATTCGCGGCAACTTCACGTATATCGATGCGAGATACAGGTTCTCCGGAAAAATAATTCTTACTAATCCCATTGAGCAATCCAACATCATCTAGAGGCAAAATATTCGGGCGCAGTAAATTAAAAATCAAAAACATCTCAGCAGTCCAGCGACTAATGCCGCGAATTTGAACCAATTCCGCTATCACAGCTTCATCGGTCATGTCGACCCAATTGTCGACATGCACACTTCCGTCTTTGAAGTGTGCCGCTAGATCAAGAATATAGTCAGTTTTACGTTTCGACAAGCCACAAGTTAGCAAACCATCCTTACCTGCTCCTAAAACTTCCTTTGGCGTTGACTTAGGGCAAACGCTCAAATACTTTTCCCATAAAGCATTCGCTGACGACCCCGAAATCTGTTGCGCAATTATTGACCGAGTCAAGGTAGTAAAAGGATCGTCGCGTCCTAGCAGGAATAGATCACCAAACTGAGGGATCAACTTTCGCAAAATTCGGTCACGCTTCATTAATTCAATTTTGGCATTTTCCCAGTAATCTGGCACATGCAGCACATCGTTACGGACACAACTATTTTTATTCATTAAATTATCTTCCGTATTACAAAAACGAGCTTAGCATTGCGTCATGCAGGATTAAGTTAATCAACTCTAGCCGCCAAAACGAATAAAGAAAGCCGTGAATTTTACATGATAATGATGCGGAAAGAACTAAAATTGAGCTGATGCGCGTCACTTAATTCGAAACGATTCATTCTCTTGAGCCCAATTATTTTTTTGAACATCGAAAAATCAAGCGACGAAATCTAATTTAATAAAAAAATGAAACTACTAACTTCATTTTTGCCAATCTAGCGACAATTTTGAATAAATCAAAGGTGTGGTGCCACTTTTTCACTGCAATATGCAATCTGTACAACGCGACACTACGTTTATTTGCTAAGATTGCGCCTGACCAATTTCATCAAGAAAATACGGTTTGTATCGATCTCTACAGCCCAACAAATAGAAAAGACTTTACGTTAAATTATGCGACACTCAATAAAAACCGCATTTGCTGCACTTGTTCTTAGCATTGGATTGATCCAACTTGTCCATGCTGACGACGCAAGTGATGCAAGTAAATTGTATAAAGCTGGTCAATTGAACGAAGCGATCAAAAAAATTGATACTGTCCTGTCTCAACGTCCAAAAGATGCACAAATGCGCTTCTTGAAGGGAATTATTTTGACGGAACAAAACAAGCAGGCGGAGGCGATTACGATATTTAGTAAGCTCACTGATGACTATCCAGAATTACCTGAGCCTTACAACAACCTTGCGGTTCTCTACGCTTCAAATGGACAATATTTGAAAGCAAGCGCCGCTTTAGAAATGGCGATTAGAACCAACCCTACTTACGGCACCGCTCATGAAAACTTAGGCGATGTCTATGCAAAATTAGCTAGTCAATCATATGATAAAGCGCTTCAACTCGATTCAGCGAATCCGACTGCTAAGCTTAAACTCAATTTGGTCAAGAATTTGATAGGTAATACGACTGGCGGTACCAACCCCAAGATCAACACAAACAATGCTGCACCAATCGCCAGCATCCCAAATGTTCCCACAGTCATGCCTCCGCCTCCAACTCGTGTTGCGGAATCAAAGCCTGCAACTACCACTACGACAAAACCAGCTGTTGTGAGCAATGAAAAAGACAACGTTTTGGATGCCGTCGAAGCTTGGGCAAAAGCCTGGAGTAGCCAGAATGTTTCCAAGTATTTGGCTTTCTATGCCAAAGATTTTCAAACTCCGAATGGAGAATCCAGAAACTCATGGGCTGATGATCGACGCTCAAGAATTGAAGGAAAAGGTAAAATTAATGTACGCATTGATGCGCCAAGTATCAGCATTGATGGCAATTTAGCGACTGTTA
>JAYVHZ010000486.1:0-3204 GCA_043770645.1 Undibacterium sp.
TGCGCATAGCGGTCCCTTGGCTTCCCGTCTTGGTTTATCCGGTGTGCCAGTGATGGCAGAGACTATCGCCTTGCATACCTTGTTTGAGCTGATGCGTGCCACTGGTGCCAAAGTCCACTTATGCCGGATTTCTTCCGCGGCCGGCTTGGATTTAATTCGTCAAGCGAAAAAAGAAGGCTTGCCGCTCACTTGTGACGTTGGCATTCACCATGTGCATTTGACGGATACCGATATTGGTTACTTCGATTCGAATGCGCGTTTAACACCGCCTTTGCGCAGTCAACGTGATCGGGATGCGATTCTTGCCTCCTTGGCAGATGGTACGATCGACGCGATTTGCTCGGATCACACACCCGTTGATGACGATGAAAAGGCCTTACCTTTTGCCGAAGCTTCACCGGGCGCGACAGGTTTAGAGCTGCTGTTGTCGCTGGTCGTAAAATGGTCGGATGATAGTCGTGGTGCGATTAGCTTGGCGCAGGCAATCGCAAAGATTACTAGCGATCCAGCTAGCGTGGTGGGTTTAGCTTGTGGACGATTAAGTGTCGGCGCGGCGGCAGATATCTGCGTGTTTGATCCATCTTCACGTTGGGCAGTCAAGGCAGATGCTTTAGTCAGTCAAGGCAAACACACGCCCTTTATTGGCTACGAATTGCCGGCAGTGGTGACGGCGACGATTGTGAACGGTCGTGTCGCTTATAGTTCTCTGTAATCATTCCTAGGAAATCACTCAAATTTGCACTCTTGAGTGATTTTTGCCCGGTTATTTCACATGTCATGATTAATTTATTTCCCTCGGTGATGCATGCCTAAATTGCGTTTTTTTCGTGTCATTCTGCATGTCTTTGCTGGTGTATTGACTTGTGCTGTCGTTTTTCCATTTATTGCAGCGAGTAAGCGAGAAGTTTTGGTGCGCCGTTGGTCATTTCAATTACTCAGTCTGTGTAAAGTTCGGGTGAAGTGCATCGATCAAAGCGGTGGACAAATCGCCGATCATGCTTTGATCATTGCCAATCACGTCTCGTGGCTTGATATTTTTGTGATCAATTCTTGGCAAGCATGTCATTTCGTCGCCAAAGCAGACATTCGCAGTTGGCCTATCGCCGGTTGGTTGAGTGCGCAGGCAGGTACCATTTTTTTGGCGCGTGGCAAACAACGCGAAGTGCGTCGTATTTATGAAGGCCTAGTTCATCAACTACAGGAAAACAAACGCATCGCCTTTTTTCCAGAAGGAACGACAGGCGCTCAAGGCGGCATTTTGCCGTTTCACCCAAATTTATTTGAAGCCGCGATTGAAGCCAAAGTACCTGTCTTGCCTTTTGCGGTGCGCTATGTGGACGCGCAAGGACAGCTGCATCCTGCAGCCGATTTTATCGGTGAAATGACTTTTGCCGAGAGTTTGAAATTGATTTTGGCATCGGGTGAAATGACTGCTGAGTTAATTCAACTGCCAAGCATTCCTACCGATGGCGCTCATCGCAGAGATGTTGCGCAAAAAGCGCGTGAAGTTGTTGCAGGCGGACTTGGTGTCAGCCTCGACACCCAATAGAACCATCAAAAACGCGAAACTCTTTCCGCGCTAGCGTCAATGTCTTCTTCCTTGATACTGTGGATTGTAGTCCCATGGTCTCGTCTGATAATACTTTTCAGGAATCTTTATACTTCAATATTCCGCTGATATCCTGCTAAATTCGCTGTAGAGTAGCTTTACACCTTCAAAGTTTTTTCTCGTAAAGATGCATTACGAGGACGTTTGGAGTTTTAGAGCTATCCTATATCCCAAAAAGCAGCAATCAGATGGAGTAGACCATGCGATCAAGTCGAATCAGCCAAACAAAAGCACACGCATCTGAATTAAGCGCGAATAACTGGATGGGAAGCGTGCATTTTCTTGGTGAAATCGCTCTGTTTGTCATCGGCATTTGGATGGCACAATCTAGCTATTTTTTACTTTGGTTGCTTAGCCAAATTCTGCTCGCCTTTGTGTTTTTTCATGCCTTTGTTTTGTTGCATGAAGCAGGGCATCATCATCTCTTTCGACAAAAAATCTTGAATGTCATTGCCGGACATTGGGCGGGCGTGCTCGCCCTTATTCCCTTCAATTCTTGGAGAAAAATTCACGCATTGCACCATCGTTATACCGGATGGCAAGACCTCGATGCGACCACCGCAAACATCGTTCCTCGCCAGCTCACTGTCTTGGAGCGCGCCTTGATCAATTTTGCGTGGAAGACTGGTTTTCCTTTGTTTTCGCTCTTGTATCGACTGCAAAATTATTGGAATGTTTGGCGTTTAAGAAAATTTTTGTCCACCAAGGGGATACCTCCGGCAATGTGGATTAACCTTGTATTGCAAGCGAGTTTCTATCTCTTTTTGTGTTTATATATGGGTGCCAATTTGTTGGTGAATTGTTTTGCTTTGGCTATGTTATTGAGTTGGATCATGCAAGATATTTTCATTTTGAGCCAACACACGCACATCCCACAACATCTCAGCGATGGTCGGCCTGTGAAGCTGTTTAGGCATTCAGAACAAAGCCAATTTACCCGTTCTTTACTGTTACCAAAAGCCTTATCTTGGTTCTTAATGTATAACGATAGACATGCTTTGCACCATGAGTTTCCCGCAGTGCCAGGCTATCGCTTATCGGTACTTGATGATGAAAGTACCCATCAAGTGCACTGGTGGACGTGGTTAAAAGCCGCGAAAAAAATGCCTGGTACCGAGTTCTTATTTTCTAATCGTACACACACGGGGTTTGAATTATGAGTCTCGCTGAATCCGTGCATAGGGCCGACTTCATACTCATCGTGGTCGCAATGAGTAGCGCTGGTATGCTGCATATGCTCTGGCTTTCAAGTCGTTTTGCCCAGCGTTTTTCAGTGCCGATCGATGGCGGGCGGACACTGCGAGGGCGTCGAATTTTTGGACCGAATAAGACATGGAAAGGTTTATGTGCATTACCTTTCGCTGCGGCTCTGAGTTTCTTCTTAGTTCATCTGAGTTTGCCTTATCTGCCTCAATTTTTTCAAACCGCCTGGTGGAATTTGACTGGCTCGCAGAGTGCGGGGTTGGGGTGGCTGTGTGGTTTGGGGTTTATGTTGGCCGAATTGCCGAATTCTTTTTTGAAGCGTCAGTGCGATATTCCCTCGGGCACGGTTGCGCAAAGTCAGGGTTTGCGCATCGTTTTTTCTATCTTGGATC
>JAYVHZ010000487.1:0-12079 GCA_043770645.1 Undibacterium sp.
ATTAAGAACGAACCCAGAGGAATCGCCATATAAACCCACCACATCGGGATTTCCATATCAGGTGAAGTTTGATCAGTCTGCGCAATACCAAAGACGAAATAAGCACCCAAACTGCCGATGATCGCTGTGAACAAAGCGCCGGAACCAAGACTGATCAAGGTAAACAATTTACGGTTCTTCTCATTCATGCGATTCACCAAAACATCAACACCAACATGGATGCCAGAACGCACGCCATAAGCAGCGCCAAATTTCGCCATCCAGACAAACAGGTAGATCGTCAATTCTTGCGCCCAGCTCGTATTCAAACTAATCAAATAATCCTGCACCACAGGAATAGCAAAGCCCGACATGTAACGATGCACAACAGCGATAAAGGTAATTAGAGTTGCCGTTGCCATCAGCAAGGCGATCAAATACTCTTCCAAGTGATCAAGCAATTTCATGCCAGCTCCCGGTAAGAAAAATAGATTGTGTGGAGTCAATCCAGCGGAATAGGTCTTTGCTGGATTGACGAAAGAAAAGGTTTATTTAAAACCTAAAGCTTGCGCTTCTTTATGGACACTTTGGATGAGATCTTTACCAATGCGCCCTTCCATTGAGATTTGGACTGGCATCAAGGTCTTAACCCATTCAGCACGTTCTTTGTCGCTTGGAACATAGACTGTCGTCTTACCCGATTTTTTAACCGATTCTAAGGCATTATCGTTTTCGATCTGGGCAATCGCATTCGCGTATTGGGTCGCCGATTTCATGGCTTTATTTAATTCGGTACGAATATCGGCAGGTAAACCATCCCAGAATTTCTTATTCACGATAACGGCATAGCCTAGGTAGCCATGATTCGTCACAGTTACGTGTTTTTGTACTTCGTGCATTTTCTGCGTGTATAAATTCGATGGCGGATTTTCAGTGCCATCGACCACTCCCGTTTGTAGTGCTTGATACACTTCAGAGAATGCCATTACTTGCGGATTTGCCCCTAGCGCACGCATCTGTGCATCGAGTACCTTAGAAGACTGAATGCGTAGTTTTTTCGCTTTCAAATCGCTAGGGACACGCATCGGCACATTTGAGGACATAACCTTAAAGCCATTGTCCCAAAAGACCAAACCCGTAATTCCTTTTGGTTCTAATTTGGCCATTAAACTAGCACCTACCGGACCTTCGGTGACGCGATGCAAGACATCACGATTTGGAAACATATAAGGCAAATCAAATACTTCGAATTCTTTGACACCAAGTGGCCCAAATTTAGCCAAGGATGGCGCCAGCATTTGCACAGCACCAAGTTGCAGGGCTTCCAGTTCTTCTTTATCTTTGTACAAGGTGCTGTTCGGATACAGCTCGACTTTGACTCTTCCCTTGGTCGCTTTTTCAGCCAACTCTTTAAATCGCTCCGCGGCTTTTCCCTTGGGCGTATCATTCGCAACGACATGGCTGAATTTGATCACAATAGGAGTTTGCGCAAAGGCGTTTCCACACAAAACTAGCCCAACAGCAATCAGAAAAGCACCACTGGTCACTTGAAATAAATGGCGCATCATGAAACATTTTTGATACAGACTTTGATGGTCTTTCATAAAAAAGCTCCTTGCTAAATAAGGGTAAAAAAATAGACGAGTATTAAAAATACAGAGACAACACTCAACGATGCTGCGCTAATGCCCACTCCACATGCTCACGCACTAATTCAGAACTATCCACTAGACGACTCTGCAAAGCTTGCACGATATCTGCCCTCCCCTTATAAGCAGTCGCCGCATTTCCTAAACCAACAGCCAAATTGCGCAACCATTTTTCATAGCCTATGCGCCGAATTGGACTACCTTCCATCCTGCGTAAAAACTCAGCTTCTGTCCAAGCGAACAATTCCAACATACTACGCTGATCCAAACCATGTCGCACATCAAAATCATTCACCGTGGCAGTTTGCGCAAATTTATTCCAGGGACAATACAACTGGCAATCATCGCAGCCATACACACGATTGCCAATCAATGGCCGCAATTCAACAGGAATCGCGCCATGCAGTTCTATCGTCAAATACGAGATGCAACGCCGCGCATCGAGTTGATAAGGCGCGATAATCGCCTGTGTCGGACAAACATCAATACAGGAACGGCATTGACCACAATGATTACTCGTCGGAGGATCGACCGGCAAAGGAATATCGACAAGGATCTCACCTAAGAAGAACAAAGACCCCGCTTCACGTGTCAGCAATAAAGTATGTTTGCCTCGCCAACCTAGGCCAGCTTTCTCCGCTAATGCAACTTCCATCACAGGCGCAGAATCGGTGAACACACGATAACCAAAATCACCAACTTGAGCGGCAATCGCCTCGGCCAATTGTTGTAAGCGTTGGCGCAGGACTTTGTGATAATCACGCCCGCGCGCATAAATCGAGATCACCGCTTGGTCCGCCGCCCGCGATTTTTCGATATTCCGCCAGTCGTCTGGCGTATCGCTTGGCAGATAATCCATACGCACAGTAATGACCCGCACTGTTCCCGGCACCAATTCATCGGGTCGGTAGCGTTTGCTGCCATGGCTCTCCATATACGTCATCTCGCCATGAAAGCCAGCGGCAATCCACGCTTGGTAAGGTTCGACCACATGCGACAAATCCACATCGCTGATCCGCACATCGGCAAACCCAGCTTGCTTGCCGAGTTCTTTGATTTCTTGCGCGAGTTGGACGTAATCAGTCATGTTATGGTATGTTTTGAGCCTTCTACGGCAGCAAAGAATTCAGAATGCAACATTATAAGACAAGCTTAGCAGATGAAGCGGCAACGCAAGCCCTAGGCAAAAGTTTAGCGCACTGCTTACAGGCGGGCATCGTGATTAATTTACACGGCGATCTGGGCGCTGGCAAAACCTCCCTCACCCGCGCCATCTTGCACGCTGCTGGTCATCAAGGCACGGTAAAAAGTCCGACCTACACCTTGGCAGAACCTTATGAAATCCTAGTTCAAGGGCGAGTCACTAAATTAATGCATTTTGACTTGTATCGTATGCGCAGCCCTGATGAATTTATCGAAGCGGGCTTTCGCGATGAAATGAATGCGCAAACGATTTGTATCATCGAATGGCCAGAAAAAGCTGATGGCATTTTACCCTTACCCGATTTAGAAATACTTTTTACTATTGTTGATGTCGGGCGCGAGGTAGAATTGCGCGCCTTGTCAGAAAAAGGTAATGTCTGCTTAAGCCAATTGCACTTCGCACCGAATCTTTAAGTTTGAGTTGATTATGTCTAGCCGCCCTCCTGCTCGCCGTCGTACCTTCCTCAAAGCAGGCGCTACTCTTTTACTGTCTGTGCTCGCACCAGCTGCGGCAAACGCGATGCAAATTTTGGCAGTGCGAGTTTGGCCAGCGGCTGACTATACGCGTGTTACCTTAGAAAATGACGAAGAGCTCAAAGCCACGTATTTTCTGGTCAAAGATCCAAATCGCATGGTGGTGGAAATCGAGGGCTTGATCTTGAATTCCACCTTAAAAGACATCGTCGCCAAGATCCAAACCAATGATCCGTATATCAAACAAGTACGCGTGGGGCAAAATCGACCTAAGGTCGTGCGTTTGGTATTCGATCTGAAGGAAGAAATTAATCCGCAAGTTTTTAGCTTAAAGCCGATTGGGGATTACCAACATCGCTTGGTATTTGATTTATATCCTGCCAAACCAGTGGACCCGATTACCGCCTTAATTGAAAAAGGCGAATGGCAAAAAGACGACGCGCTTACAGCCGCAATGTCTGGAAATAGCAAGGCCGAAAACGCTGACGGCAAAGCTGACAATAAAGCTGACAACAAGTCCGAGCAAAAAAGCGATAGACCAGCGGGCAGTCAGCAAATTCGCATGATTACGATCGCCCTTGATCCAGGGCATGGTGGTGAAGATCCCGGCGCGATTGGTCGCGCTGGCAGTCGAGAAAAAGACGTGGTTTTGGCGATTGCCAAACGCCTTAAACAGAAGCTGGAACAAGAAGACAATATGCGCGTGATGTTGACGCGCGATGGCGATTTTTTTGTCCCCTTGCAAACCCGCGTTAAAAAAGCACGTGGCGTGCAAGCCGATTTGTTCGTCTCTATCCACGCTGATGCATTTATCGAACCACGAGCACGCGGCTCCTCGGTGTTCGTGCTATCCGAAAAAGGCGCAACGTCAACCGCTGCACGCTGGCTGGCAAAAAAAGAAAATGACGCCGATCTGATCGGTGGCATCAACCTCAAAGATCAAAATAAACAATTGGCTGGTGTTTTACTCGATCTCTCGACCACTGCACAAATCAACGACAGCATGAAAGTTGGCAAAGTGGTTTTGAAGGAAATAGCCGGTGTTAATCGCTTGCACAAACCTGCGGTAGAACAAGCAGGATTCGCCGTTTTAAAAGCGCCCGATATTCCGAGTATTTTGATTGAATCCGCCTTCATTTCCAATCCCGAAGAAGAAGCGCGTTTAAGCGATGAAGGCTATCAGGATGAATTAGCGGAAGCGATCGTCAGGGGGATTAAAAAATACTTTGCCAAGAATCCGCCTTTGAATCGCGGTAGGATTGCTTAAACTACTACCGCGCTGTATGTATCGGTAACATGTAGGGCGGGTGAAACCCGCGCCACCCGTCTATCGAACACCTGAGCAGCACCTAAGCAGCGCGGGTTTCACCCGCCCTACGAATTCCGCACTGTCAGAAGAAACTCAAGGAAGTGTGCAAGTAAGAGAACAATAAAGTTGAGGCTCACTTCGTCATTCCTGCATGCTCTTAGCAGGAATCCAGCGGCGTTGCTTGGACACTCAAAGGCGCTGGACTCCTGCCTACGCAGGAGTGACGACTGATTGGAGAATTTTTCCGATGTCTAGCAACTAAATTCTCATCAAAACGCGGGCACCACAGCCCCTTTATATCGCTCTTGAATAAACTTCTTCACTTCCGGTGAATTCAAAGCCGCAGCCAATTTTTTAAATGCTGGACTATTCTTGTTATCCTCACGCGCCACCAGTAAATTCGCATACGGTGAATTCGCATCTTCGATAAACAAAGAATCCTTTAAGGGATTCAATTTCGCCTCAATCGCGTAATTAGTATTAATCAAAGCCAGATCAACTTGTCCTAAAATACGCGGCAAGGTTGCAGCCTCCAACTCTTTGAATTTAAGGTTCTTAGGATTCTCAACGATGTCTTTTTTGGTGGCAGAGATATTATTCATATCCTTTAATTTCAACAGCCCCTGCTTTGCCAATAAAATCAAAGCGCGACCAGAATTGGCCGGATCATTAGGAATCGCAATCGTCGCGCCATTTGGCAAATCGCTCAGTTTTTTGTATTTACTAGAATAGCCAGCAAATGGTTCGACGTGCACTTTCACCAGTGGCACTTGCAAGTCATTTTTATGACTTTTCTTAAATTCGTTTAAGTAGGGTTGCGTCAAATAATAATTGCCGTCCAAACGCTTTTCATTCACCTGTACGCCGGGCTGGATGTAGTCAGTGAACACCTTAATCTTCAGCGTCACACCTTGTTTGGCTAAAGTTGGTTTAACAAACTCCAAGATCTCTGCATGCGGGACAGGATTGGCTGCAATGGTTAAAGTGTCTTGCGCATGCGCGGCACTTGCACAGAGCAATAGACTCAAGCCAGTAAGGTTAAAGATGCGACGGCTGTGTTGGAATAATACAGACATAAAAGCTCTCAATCTTTCGACAAATTATTTAAATTAACTAGTTCTAATTGGTATTGCAAAAAATTACTTACGCGTAAACTTAGCGACCAAAAGATCACCCCACCATTGGAACAATTGAACCAAGATCACCAAGATCGCCACCGTCACAATCATGACCTCGGTTTGAAAACGTTGATAACCATAACGCAAAGCCAGATCACCCAAACCGCCGCCACCAATTACGCCCGACATCGCAGAGTAAGACACTAAAGCGATTGTCGTCACCGTTGCCGCTGCCAATAATCCAGGTAAAGCTTCTGGCAGCAGCGCATGCAAAATAATTTGATGTGTTTTAGCACCCATCGCCTGACAGGCTTCGATGATGCCTTTATCGACTTCACGCAATACGTTTTCCACCAAGCGCGCAAAAAATGGCGTAGTGCCAATCACCAAGGGCGGAATTGTTCCCGCCACGCCCAATGAGGTACCTACCAAAATCAAGGTCAAAGGAATCAAGACAATGAGCAAAATAATGAAGGGCACAGAGCGCAGCATATTCACGACGAAGGATAAAAGCGCATAGATCCCACGCTGTTCGAGCAATTGCTTCTTACCTGTCAAAAATAAGAGTACGCCCAAAGGCAAGCCTAACAAAATGGTGAATACTAAAGAAACACCAGTCATCGTTAGCGTATCTAAAGTCGCTTGCAGAATATCTTCCCAATCAATCACTGAAAAATCCATCTTAGTTCTCCTGTGTTTGATCTGTAGTGGAATTGACTGAGCTCTGAACCAAGTGATTCAACACATCAACGCGAATATCGGCTTGCCCCAATAGTTTTAAGACCTTAGAGATTTCCGATTCGGTCCCTAGTACTTCGACGATGAGCTGTCCGTAAGGCGTGTTTTTGATTCGCGCTATCACGCCTTGCAAAATCGTAATTTCGGCGCTGGTTTGGGCTGTGATGCGGCTCAATATTGGCTCGTGGGTCGCATTACCAACATACGTTAAGCGCAACAGATAGCTGTGCCCAGCAAGATTTCCACGCTGCGCTAATTCTTGCAGCAAACTCAGATCCAAAGCTTGATTTTCTGCGACTAAGCTTTGCGTCACCGCGTGACGCGGATGTAAGAAGACTTCGACCACATTGCCAGTTTCGACAATTTCGCCACTATCGATCACCGCAACGCGATCGCAGATACTGCGTATGACCTGCATCTCGTGTGTGATCAAGACTATCGTCAATCCTAGCTTTTGATTGATGTCGAGCAGCAGACGCAAAATTTGTTGTGTCGTCTCGGGATCGAGTGCCGAAGTCGCTTCGTCACATAACAGCAAATGCGGATAATTGGCTAGTGCGCGCGCAATGCCGACTCTTTGCTTTTGGCCCCCGGATAATTGGGCTGGATACTTATTCGTGTGCTCTTGCAAACCGACCAAGTCGATCAATTCCGCGACGCGCTTTGCGCGCTCTTCGGTCGTATATTTTCCGGTCAATTTGAGTGGAAACTCAATATTTTGCGCGACGGTTTTCGCACTCAACAAATTAAAATGTTGGAACACCATACCGATGCGTTGACGCAGACCTTGCAACTGAGTCGTATCGAATTGGGTGATGTCTTCTCCTTCAAACATCACCTTGCCTCGGCTTGGGCGTTCTAATAAATTCAATGCTCGCAGCAAGGTACTTTTGCCAGCGCCAGAGCGGCCGATGATGCCAAAAACTTCGCCTTGAGCGATGTGCAAATTGATGTTACGTAGCGCAGAAACTTGTCGCCCCTGTACCAAATAATCTTTTTCTAACTGCACGATTTCTATCACGGAGGAATTCCCTTTTGGTTGTTCGCCATTTACTGAGACTGGATAAAGCCAAAGTAAGCACCGAGACATTCTATAGAACTCGACTATCACTTTCCAATCTTTTAAAAAGCTTAGCTTATACGCTCAAAGCATTTAGCGACTTATATCAGATAGATTTAGGAAAGCGAATTAACTTCTACACTAGAATCACATGCAACATCCGCAGCAATAGAGCGACGAACCCAGCGTTGAAAGACAGGTTCTAAAACACTAGGGAGGATAGAAACGTAATGCGCTGGGCGCAGTAGCATGCCGCATCGATATTGACTAGCTTCGGCATGCCATTCAAGAGCGCGACAACTGCCACGCCATTGAAACAAAAAAAGACGAGAAACGGGACAAGGACTAGCTGCACAACAGACCCCGCAGCCATTACAAATTTGTCCCGCTTTTGGTTTGAGCGGTGCCTCTGGCTGCAACCAAATCACTTGATGATCAGTGCCAGAGGATTTCATCACCGATAAATATTAAGAAACTTTCTTGGCAAATAATTTGCGGCCAAGCTTCCATGCCACGCCCAAAATAATCGGGACAACAGCCGCACCAACACCAACCATGACAATGATAGAAAGATTATTTTTGATCAGCGGAATGTGACCAAAATAGTATCCTGCCAAAATCAAAGAGACGATCCAAAGAATAGCGCCAAACACATTGTAAAACTGAAAACTGCGATGACTCATCTCGGAGAAGCCAGCGACGAATGGAGCAAAAGTACGCACGATTGGTGTGAAGCGTGCCAACACGATCGTTTTGCCACCATGTTTTTCATAAAAAGCGTGGGTCTTTTCTAAGGAGGATTTATCAATCCAGCGCGAATCACTCGCCATCACCTTATGACCAATGGTGCTGCCTATCCAATAATTAATCGAGTTGCCAGAGATAGAAGCGAATAACAAAATCGCAATCAAAAACCATGGGTCCATTGCACCTGCGGCACAAAAAGTCCCCGCGATAAACAAAAGCGAATCACCAGGTAGGAACGGAAAAATAACAAAGGCGGTTTCGCAAAATATGATCGCAAACAGCACCACATAAATCAATGTGCCATATTGTTCAATCAGGAGCCCCATCTTATCGACGTGCAAAATCATATCCAAAAACTGCAAAAAATCCATAATGCTCAACTTTCTATGAGGGCAAATTCCATTTTTAATTAGCTAGCCAGACGCTCGCGGCGTCATCATACACTAAGCGAACACAGTTATAATGACCGCATGACGACAACATTATCTCCCCGCCCAATTCAGGCGCTGCCTGACCATTTAATTTCTCAAATTGCTGCTGGCGAAGTGGTCGAACGCCCCTCCGCCGTAGTAAAAGAATTACTAGAAAATGCATTAGATGCCGGCGCCAGCACTATCACCGTGCGATTAGAAGAAGGCGGCGTCAAACGCATCGCCATCATTGACAATGGACGCGGCATCCCAGCCGATCAATTACCGCTCGCCGTGCAACGCCATGCCACATCAAAAATCAGCTCCTTAGAAGAATTAGAAAATGTTGCCACCTTAGGTTTTCGCGGCGAAGCATTAGCATCGATTTCTTCTGTAGCGATTTTGACACTGACCACCCGCACTGCCGAGGCACCGCACGCTTGGCAAATTGAAAGCGGCAAAATCACACCAGCGTCTGGCGCACAAGGCACCACGGTCGATGTGCAAGATTTGTACTACAACACGCCAGCCCGTCGTAAATTCTTAAAATCGGAACAAACTGAATTTGGCCATTGCGCCGAAGTCGTGCGTCGTATCGCCTTAGCACGACCCGACGTTTCATTCTCTTTATCGCACAACGGCAAAACCGTCGATCATTGGAATGTCAGTGCCATCGACAAACGCAGTGCGACGATTTTAGGCGATGGTTTCGCTAATGCCCGACTAGCCATTGACGAATGCGCTGGGCCTTTGCGTCTGCATGGTTTCATCGGTCTGCCGACTGCCTCGAAAGGCCGCGCAGATGCGCAATATTTTTATGTGAATGGCCGCTTTGTCCGCGACAAATTATTGACCCACGCGGTACGTGCCGCTTACCAAGATGTCTTGCACGGCGATCGTTATCCCTCCTACGTCATTGCGCTCGACCTCGATCCAGCTTTAGTCGATGTCAATGTGCATCCCTCCAAGATTGAAGTCCGTTTCCGCGATAGTCGAGCGGTGCATCAATTCGTCTTCCATGCGGTCAATCGCGCATTAGCGCAAACCTCGGCAACTGCGTTCGGTACCGTGCCTGCACCGGCAACGGCAGGCTTAGGCGAGCCTCAAAGTAATAATGGACGGATGCCGTGGACAAGTGGTGAGCAAACCAGCTTTTCAGCCCAATTTGCATCGCCTGCTTTTGGCATCAAAGATAGTGATCTAAACCAAAGTGGCAGCTACGGTGGCAATGCGGGCAATAATGGTGGCAATAGCACTGGCTACGATTACAGCTTCATGCAGCAACGTGCGCAAGGCGCAGGCGTGGCTCAATCGGCAGAAAGTTACGGCGCATTTTTTGGTGGCAAAGCAGCACAAGCAGGTGAATCCAATCTACCAAACGACGATCATCCACTCGGCTTCGCACTCGCCCAACTACATGGCATTTATGTACTGGCACAAAACAGCAAGGGCTTGGTTTTAGTCGACATGCATGCAGCACACGAACGCATTTTGTACGAGCAACTCAAAAATGCCTTAGATGAGAACGCCATGCCTGTGCAATCGCTATTGATACCGATGACCTTTCACGCCGATGGCATCGAAGTCGGCACTGCAGAAGAAAATCAAGATATTTTGAAGTCGCTAGGTTTCGATATCGCTGCTATCTCACCGACTACCTTGGCCGTGCGTGCGGTACCTGCTTTATTAAAAAACGCCGACGCCCAATCTTTAGCCCGCGATGTCTTACGCGAAGTCAGAGAATTTGGCGGCTCGCGCGTACTGATCGACAGACGCAACGAATTACTCGGCACCCTCGCTTGCCATACAGCAGTGCGTGCCAATCGCAGCTTAACGATCGTCGAGATGAACGCCCTACTTCGCCAGATGGAGCAAACGGAACGCGCCGATCAGTGCAATCATGGGCGACCGACTTGGGTACAATTGGGATTGAATGATTTGGATAGGATGTTTATGCGTGGGCAGTAATGTCATCAAACTTCTTATGCGGGCGCATCGCGTTGTTGCACTTACTCGCAATACCGACGTATTGCTCCGTCCTGCGCCTAGCACTGCATCCCGACTAAGACGTTTTCTGACATCACTGGCACTCTAAGGTCTCTAACAATTTTAAAAACATGCCACAACAAAAAATCATCGCCATCATGGGTCCCACCGCTTCCGGCAAAACCGCAGCGGCCTTGGCGATTGCGCGAGAAGTTCCCGCCGAAATCATTTCTGTCGATTCAGCGCTCGTGTATCGAGACATGAATATAGGCACGGCAAAACCCAACGCCGAAGAGCTTGCCGCCGCCCCGCATCATTTGATCGATATTATCGATCCCAGCGAAGCCTATTCCGTCGCCCAATTCTTAAACGACAGCGCCAGACTGATTAAAGAAATACGCGAACGCGGCAAACTCCCGATCTTGGTTGGCGGCACCATGATGTATTACAAAGCCCTGATCAACGGCATCGACGACCTACCACCAGCCGATCCCGCCATCCGCGCCCAACTCGATGCCGACATGGCAGCAATCGGCGCACCTGGCTTACACGCACGACTAGCACAAGTTGACCCAATCACCGCTGCACGCCTGCAACCCAACGACAGCCAACGCATACAACGCGCTTTAGAAATCTATCAGCTCACAGGACAAGCGATGTCCTCACTGATCGCCCAGCAACCAAGAGCGGCAGCGCCTTTCGACTTATTGCCGATATCTCTAGAACCAAGCGACCGCAGCTTCCTACACGAGCGTATCGCCAAACGCTTCGACATCATGTTGGAACAAGGCTTCATCGACGAAGTGCGGCAACTCAAACTCAGACCTGATTTGAACGCAGATCTGCCGTCAATACGCTGCGTAGGCT
This sequence comes from Undibacterium sp., assembly GCA_043770645.1. GTDB lineage: Bacteria > Pseudomonadota > Gammaproteobacteria > Burkholderiales > Burkholderiaceae_D > Undibacterium. The sequence continues at coordinate 11,541 of JAYVHZ010000487.1, forward strand.
ATCGCCAAGCTTGGGATTATTTAGACGGCAGCATCGACTACAAAGAAATGCGCGAGCGCGGCATCATCGCCACCCGCCAACTAGCTAAGCGCCAACTAACTTGGTGCCGTTCAATTCCCGAACGCATCATCATCGATTGCACCAAAGACAATATTAACGAGCAAGTGCTACAGCATGCACGCACCTCATTCTGACAAATTTAGTAGAACTTAAGCGACGTTAAGGAACTTTTCATTCACCACCTAAGCAATTCAGATTATTTCTTGACGCACCGAACATCCGCTGGCATAATCTTGGGCTTCTTGGTGATATAGCTCAGTTGGTTAGAGCACAGCACTCATAATGCTGGGGTCGGTGGTTCAAATCCACCTATCACCACCAGAATTTCGTTCTAGGACATCCGAAAACGTACACGAAACCCGCTTCTAGCCTAGTGCTCAAGCGGGTTTTTTGTTTCCTAAGCGTTTTTAGTGTTCGTTGACATCCAGTACTTGAAGGGGCATATTTAGGGGCAGATTTAGATGCCCCCAAACTTCATG
>JAYVHZ010000488.1:0-3010 GCA_043770645.1 Undibacterium sp.
GCGCAAAGTGCCGATTGTCATGGATGAACAAGTCATTGAAAATGAAGTGCAGGCTGTCAACGCATCGGCATTATCTATCAGTAATGATCAATTAAATAACGGTAGTAGTCCTAGTCCAGTGACTTTGCCAATTCATGTAAATGCCCGTGGTTTGGCGTTGGGCATGATCGCGAGTATTACTTTTATTTTTGCATTGCAATGGGCGCAGAAATTTTTGGTGCCTCTGATTCTAGCAATTTTTATCGCCTATACGATTAATCCTTTGGTGAAGGGATTGCAAGCAATTAAGTTTCCACGCTTGTTAAGTTCCGTACTGGTGACGATCGTTTTGTTATCAAGTGGAATTGGAATTGCAATCGCATTACAAGGCCAGTTTGTGGCTATCATTGAAGCCTTGCCAGAAGCAAGTCATAAATTATCGCGCTTGATTGAAACTACGCCGAATGGGCAACCGGGTGCATTGGAACAAATGCAAAGCGCTGCCACTGAAATTGTTCGCGCGGCGAACTCTGGTTCAATGACCGTTAGACCGGCGAAGCGAGCGGTGGTGGCAGAAGTTGCTGGTTTTAAAGTCATCGACTGGGTATGGGCCGGCTCTTTAGGCATGTTAGGCTTTGTTGGGCAAGCCACGATGGTGATATTTTTAGTGTTTTTCCTGCTGGTCTCTGGCGATACATTCAAACGCAAGTTGGTGAAACTCACAGGACCATCTTTGCATCAAAAGAAAATTACGGTTCATATTTTGGATGAGATCAACACCTCGATCCAAAATTACATGTTTATGCTGTTAGTGACAAATGTGATGTTGGCCTTGTGTATGTGGTTGATGCTACATCTGCTAGGTGTCGACAACGCAGGTGCCTGGGCTGTCGCTGCAGGCCTGCTACATATCATGCCTTATTTCGGCTCTTTAATTGCTACCGCAGCGATAGGTTTGGCGGTATTCTTGCAATTTGAATCCTTGCAAATGTTGTTATTGGTCGCAGGGCTTACGATAGGAATCGCCAGCTTGATCGGCACCGTGGTGACAACATGGATGACGGGACGTATCGCAAAAATGAACTCTGTCGCAGTATTTGTCAGTCTCTTGTTTGGCGCTTGGTTGTGGGGTGTGTCGGGAATGTTGCTCGGCGTGCCGATGATCGTGATTTTGAAGGTGGTGGCTGAAAGGTTGGAGGGTTTGGAATTTATCGCAGAGCTGTTGGCCGAGTAGCTGAATTCGAAACTAGAGCACCGGAAATTTTGGTGCTCTAGATTTATTGTTCACTTTTTTTGTCGGCTTGAATACTCAGCAAGCTAGCGATTTTTGCCGTGCTGATAGGAAGGCGACCTGCATCTTTTTCCCATGAAAATAAAAAACGATTGGCACTGCCGCATATGCGTCCTTGGCAGGCTCCCATGCCACAGCGTGTGTGCAGCTTAGCATCGCGCCAATCCCGATGTTGTTGTAATTGCCCGTAACTCACATCCTCACAGCGGCATACGATCGTGTCGTCGTTGCACAATTGGCGCAACTCGGGGCGTAAGCTAAAGGCAGTATGCAGGCGAGTTGCGAATCGCTGCCAAGTTTTTCGTTCTGAAAAATACTGTTGGGCTTTTGTCATGTCGTCGGCGCTTGCCGCATAGCCAGCAATATAGCCTTCCGCGAGCGCTAAATCCACACCACCGATGCCAGTGCCTTCACCTGCACAATACACACCAGTTTGGCTACTTGCTTGCCATTCATTCACAGCCACTTTTTGGTAAGCCTTGTCATCGTTGAGTTGACAGCCAAATGCAGCGGCAAATTCTATATTCGGAATCAATCCATAGCCACAGGCGAGCATGTCGCAGCTTAACTCTTGAATTTCGCCTTGGACCGAGACCCGCACATTTTGAACTTGGGTGTCACCATGTGCGGAGAGTACATAACTGTCTGCGTGGTAGGTCGTTTCCCTCAACGTCCGACCTAGAGTCAACGCTTGCTTTATTTTGCTTGGCGTCGCGAGCAGGCCGAAGGCAAAGCGGCTGAGTTTAGTAAATGTTGCTTGCTCGATGATGTGCGTGACTATGGCTCCACGTTCTATCAGTGTGGCTGCTACTGCTAACATCAAGGGTCCAGTGCCAGCGATAATCACCGATTTCCCTTCGACTGGATAGCCTGCTTTCGTGAGTGCCTGAAGTCCGCCTGCACCAGTCACCCCGGTTAAAGTCCAACCAGGAAAGGGCAGCAATAGTTCGCGAGCGCCAGTACAAAGTATGATTTTTTTTGCCGAAAAAATTTGTGGTTCTGACACACCTTGGGTTTCGACCACGACAGTGTACTCATCATCTTTTTGGGTGACGTGAACCACTTTCGATTGGAAATGAAAGCGTACATGATCACAATTACTCAGCGTTTTCCACAAGGCTTGTGCTCGTATATCGCTTTGTGACTGTGCTCCGCCACGCCAAATTTGGCCACCTGACATGAAGTTATCATCGATGATGTCGATTTGAGCGCCAGATTCAGCAGCTGCGGCCGCCGCCGCTAGACCGGATGGTCCAGCGCCTATGATGAGAATGTCGCTAATCATGCAAAATTTCCTGTGAGGATAGTCATGTCATTGCTGCATAAAGTTTGGCAGGCGAGTTGGTGCGCATGACCATTAATCGTAACGCGGCATTCTTGACATATACCCATGCCGCACAAAGGCGCTCGTGCCATTCCAGTGACGGAGATGCGTGTGCTTGTCACGCCGCAGCGCGCTAAAGCTGCCGCCACGCTAATGCCAGGCTCGACTCGATGTGAGGTGCCATTAATTGTGAGGGTAATTTGTGCGGTCATATCATTTTCTATTTAGGATTCTGCGTGTCGCAGTCTTAATGCCATCAATGTGAATTCATTGCGCGCGATGGCCAATAGGCTGTGACATCGATTTGACTCGTGAGTCCGCAGATTTGATCTTTTAAAATCTCGGCGGTCGCTAAAGACGTTGTGATGCCCAAGCCTTCATGACCAGTCGCCATCCAGACATGGGGTCTATTAGGA
>JAYVHZ010000489.1:0-4928 GCA_043770645.1 Undibacterium sp.
TTGATGTCTCGATTTCATGCCCTAAGTTGATCGATTTTTTTTGTCTTACTCCTCAGTGTCACCAAGACTTACTCCGTTTGCTTACAAAAATAAAGGAACGTAATATGAAAGCGCATTACATTTATCCATTGATTTTAGCAAGTGTCGCCAGTATCGCTATCGCTCCTACCGCGAACGCGGATGACCTGAGTGATTGGCTGAAGATAGACGGCTTTGGCACCATCGGCACCTATAAAGGAAGCAGTGATGTTGCTGGGGTTCGAACCGATCAGCGTCAACGTGTGGTCTCTTTTAATGATTGGCGGTTTGATGGTGATAGTCAGGCATCGATCCAAGCAACCATCAATCCGCACGGCAAGTTCAAAGCGGTCGTTCAATTGATTTCAAAAAAAGACATTAATGGTAGCCATAAGCCAACCGTGGAATGGGCTTATGTGTCCTATCCGCTGACTAGCGAATTTGATTTCAAAATCGGACGGACAGTGGCACCAATTTTCATTATGTCGGATTATCGCAACTTGAATTACGCGCAGACTATGGCGCGTCCTCAGTCCGAAATTTACCAAGTCAATCCGATTACTTTTCAAGACGGTGCGACCGCACGTTGGGAGAAAAAAGTCGGAGCTGGAATGCTGCAATTTGAGGGTTTTTTTGGTAAGACGAAGGTGAGTGTGGCAGGTGGTGACGTTGATTTGAATCGAGTCAAGGGCTTGTCTGCCAAATGGGGTCAAGATTCTTGGAGTGTACGAGCCGGCTACTCTTGGTATAGCGCTTCGGTGATCGCGCCAACAGTCGAAGCAAATATCAAAGCCTTGAGCTCTTTACCATCAGTGGTTTGTACAAATTGCGCTTCGGTAATTGCCTCGCAAGCGACCCGTACTGGGATTGACGCTACGATTGCGACCATCGGTGCGACCTTTGACAATGGTGATTGGATAGGGCAGGCCGAGTGGTCTAAGCGTGATACCAATACCGTGGTTATCGGTTCAGTGTCGGGTTGGAATGTGATGGCGGGTTATCGTTATAAGGACTTTACTCCCTATGCTGGATTGAGTGCTTATAGTGTGGATGCTGAACGTACGAATTTGACAGCAGGCGTTGCTGCACCAGCGGCGTTAAGAGCACAGTTTAATTATTTGAACCAATCATTTATGGGTACTGGTGATCCTTCGCGTGATGCTATGACGGTCGGCGTACGGTGGGATTTTGCGCCTAATTTAGCTTTGAAAGCACAGTACGAACGCATGAAGATGAAGCTGCCTGCGATTGGTGCATCTTCCGGCTTTCAAAGTTATGAAACGTCATTGCTAGGAAAACCGAGTGGTTTTGACGGTCGCGTATCGATGTTTACGCTCAATCTTGATTTCGTATTCTAAGCGAGGCCTCAAATGAAATTATTCACAAAGACATTGTTGGGATTGGCACTGTTTGCCAGCGCCCAATTCGCGCAAGCTGAGCATGTAGTCGTTGTTTCTGCGAAGAGCAGCGTAGCCAGTTTAAGCAAAGAACAAATTGCCGATATTTTTTTAGGCAATAGCAAAGAATTCCCTGGTGGTGGCCAAGCTATGCCATTGTTAGTGGGAGCAGGCGCGGTGCGCTCCGAATTTTTCGAGAAAATTTTAGGAAAAAATGAAGCGCAGGCAAAAGCGATCTGGTCGCGATTAGTGTTTAGCGGTAAAGGCAGTGCACCACGAGAAGTTGGGGACTCGGCGGAAATACTTAAACTAATCAGCAGCAATCCTAATTGCATCGGCATTATGGAAAAAAGTGCGGTGAATGCTAGTGTGAAGGTGGTTTATACGGTGCAGTAAGCTGCTGTCATGCTCGTTCTGTATCAATATAGGCATAAAAAATCCCGCAGAAACTGCGGGATTTTTTTGAGCAAAAGTCAGCTGAATTTTCTCATTTGGAATTACTTCTTAAACTTCTCTTCCGCCAGACGATCAGCAATTACGCTAGTCGGTACGCCTTCTGCATCAGCACGGGCAAACACTTCAGACAATGTGTCGCCGATACGACGTACGTGTGCATCCATGCCATCTTCTGGTGTGTTGTTGTACTCGTAGCAAACCTTAATGATGCCACCCGCGTTGATCACGAAATCTGGCGCGTACAAGATACCTTTTTGACGGCAAACTTCGCCGATTTCTGATGTCGCTAATTGGTTGTTCGCACCGCCTGCAACGATTTTGACTTTCAGACGATTCATGGTGTCTGGATTCAATGTTGCACCGAGAGCGCATGGTGCGTAGATGTCCGCTTCTACATCGTAAATCGCATTCACATCAACCACGGTTGCACCGAATTCTTCTTGTGCGCGCTTCAAAGAATTTTGATCGATGTCAGCAACCACCAATTTTGCGCCAGCTTCGTGCAAGCGACGTGCATAGTCATAACCAACGTGACCGAGACCTTGCAATGCCACGGTCAAACCGTCAAAGGAATCGCGTTTGAAATGATGTTTGACGGCAGCCTGTGCACCAACGAAACAGCCCAATGCTGTGAATGGGGACGGATCACCACGATCACCGAGACCGGCTACGTATTTGGTTTTGCTGGCAACGTTCGCCATGTCTGTTGGGCTCGTGCCGACGTCTTCTGCCGTAACATAACGGCCACCGAGACGTTCTAAGGCTTCGCCGAGCGCTTCAAACAAAGCGGGTGTTTTATCTGTTTTTGGATTGCCGATAATAACGCTTTTGCCGCCGCCGATAGGCAGGCCAGCAACGGCGTTTTTGTAAGTCATGCCGCGCGAGAGGCGCAAAACGTCGCGCACTGCTTCTGCTTCGGTGGCGTAATTCCACATACGGCAACCGCCCATGGCAGGACCTAAATTCGTGTTGTGAACCGCGATGATGGCGCGTAAGCCAGATTTGGCTTCAGAGGCGAAAACTACTTGTTCGTGATTGTCGAAATTGACTTCGTTGAATACAAAGGCGGTCATGCTTATGGCTCCGCGCGGATGTGGGGCAATTTGGCAGATGCGCCAGTTTGATCCAGTGCCGCAAAAAAATGATGAGTGGATGAAATGGAAAATGGTTTGGTAAATCAGGCTTTCACCAAGCGGGTAGCCGATGAAAAATTGGTGATTGTGTCACGCGGGCGGAAGTATACGGCTAAGGCCTTATAAACTCAAGTTGGAAAAGCTGTTAAGAAAATTCTAGGGTTTCTAAAAATAGCTTTTTTGCATTGAATTAAGGCGATGTTGCAACGGGACAAGCTGAACCAATACTAATTAGTACTAAATTCTACCAAGCAGTATACATCGCTACTGATTGGTATATAATTCATTTGCGTTGTGAATTAACAAGCGCATTTAGCGGTAAGAGTCTAGAAATTGAGATACAGCTCGCTAAAGCATATTCGGATTAACGGTTAATTTTTACTTTGTAAATGTAAGTTCTATTTATCTACTAAGGGGTATTGCATGAAACGTATTATTCTCGCTTCAATTCTAAGTATCGCAGCAACTTTCTCCGCACAGGCTAAAGACATCGTTGACACCGCGGTCGGTGCTGGTAATTTCACTACATTGGCAACTGCATTGAAAGCAGCAGGTTTGGTTGACACTTTGAAGGGCAAAGGTCCATTTACCGTGTTTGCGCCAACGGATGCAGCTTTCGCAAAAATCCCGAAAGCGGATTTAGAAGCATTGTTGAAAGATAAGGCAAAATTGACTGCAGTATTAACTTATCACGTGGTCGCAGGTAAGGTAATGGCAGCTGATGTGAAACCTGGCAAAGTAAAGACGGTACAAGGATCGTCCTTGACAGTGTCAACAACTGGCGGCGTGAAAGTCGACAACGCGAATGTTACAGCGACAGACATCGTTGCTGACAACGGCGTGATTCATGTAATAGATACCGTGATTATTCCGAAATAATGCACTGTGTTGACAGCATTCTCGTTTGCGTGATGCAAACGAGAAGATAAGTAAAGAAAAACGACCATAAAAATGATGGTCGTTTTTTTGCGTTTAGTAGCAATGAAGCATGATTTTCATTGAATGAGTTGTGGAAGTCTGTTTTTATTCTAATTTTGTCTCACCTAGAACAATACAATTTAAGCTTCTAGTGACAAAGTATTGAACTTTCCGTATGGTAACGGGTTCAAAGATTGATTCTATTTTCGGAGGTTTTATATGGCGCGTCCAAGTTTACTCATCCTTACTTTATGCCTCGTTTTAGCGGCATGTGGACAAGGAGGCAAGGATAGTAAAGTATCCGATAAGACTTCTAGTGCGAATGCTGAGTCAGCATTGCAAGTCACCGCAGAAGATTATGTCACGATTCAAAATAATTCATTGGCTTCGGGCCCGGTAATTACCGGGTCAATTCAACCAGAACGTAAAGCGGATTTACGCGCCGAAGTGTCAGCGATCGTGCTGCAAGTATTCAAGGAAAACGGCCAAGTTGTGGGGCGCGGTGATGTGTTGGTGCGATTGGATGACACGGCTTTTCGTGATCAATTAGCGTCGGCAGAGCAAGGTGCCCGTGCGGCTCAACAGACTTTGGATCAGGCTGAGCGTCAGTTAGAGCGTTTGAAAACCTTGCGCGCGTCGGGCATGACATCGATGCAAGCTTTGGAAGATGCCGAAATTCGTCGTAACAATGCGCAGAGCGAATTAGTCGCAGCAAAAGCACGCAGTGTGGCAGCGCGTCAGCAAATGCAACGCACCGAGATTCGTGCGCCGTTTGATGGCATTGTGAGCGAGCGCAAAGTGTCGAATGGTGATACCGCGCAAATTGGCAAAGAAATCATGAAAGTGATTGATCCGAATAGTCTGCGTTTTCAAGGTTTGATTTCAGCCGATTCTGTGAATGTCGTCAAAGCGGGTCAATCAGTGAGCTTTCGCATCAATGGCTATGATCAGCAATTTATCGGTAAGGTACGTCGGGTGGATCCAGCGGCAAACGCGACCACGCGAC
>JAYVHZ010000490.1:0-4082 GCA_043770645.1 Undibacterium sp.
CTTATCCTGAAGAATTACCTGTTTCAGGCAGGCGCGATGAAATTGCCGAGACATTGAAGAAAAATCAGGTCATCATCGTCTGTGGTGAAACTGGTTCAGGTAAAACCACACAATTACCCAAAATTTGCTTGGAATTAGGGCGCGGTCTAAAAGGCTTGATCGGTCATACGCAACCACGTCGTATTGCCGCCTCATCGACCGCCAAGCGTATCGCGCAAGAATTGAATTCTCCATTGGGTGAGCACGTCGGCTTTAAAGTTCGCTTTACGGATACCTTGACCAAAGGTGCATCGGTCAAGCTGATGACCGACGGTATCTTATTGGCGGAAACACAGACCGATCCGCTCTTGCGTCAATACGACACCATCATCATCGATGAAGCGCATGAACGTAGTTTGAATATTGATTTCTTGCTCGGCTACTTGAAACAGATTTTGCCTAAGCGTCGTGATCTCAAAGTCATCATCACTTCCGCGACGATCGATGCGCAACGCTTTGCGAATCACTTTGGTGAGAACGGTAAAGCGGCGCCTGTGATTGAAGTATCGGGACGTTTGTATCCGGTCGAATTGCGGTATCGCCCGATTCAAGCGGATGAGAAAGATAAAGAACGTGATCTGATGGTAGCGATCACGGATGCTGTGGATGAATTGTGTCGTCTAGGTTCAGGTGATGTGCTGGTGTTTTTGCCAGGTGAGCGTGAAATCCGAGATGCAGCTGAAGCTCTGCGAAAACATCATCCACCGCATGTAGAAATTTTGCCTTTGTTCGCTCGCTTATCAGCACAAGAACAGGAGCGCGTTTTCAAAATATCGAATGCGCGTCGTATCGTGTTAGCGACTAATGTTGCAGAAACTTCTTTGACCGTGCCCGGCATACGTTATGTTGTCGATGCCGGTTTGGCACGCGTGAAGCGCTACAGCTACAAAAACAAAGTCGAGCAATTACAGATCGAAGCCATCGCCCAATCGGCAGCGAATCAACGTGCAGGTCGTTGCGGTCGTGTCGCGGCTGGTGTGTGTATTCGACTGTATGACGAACAAGAATTCAAACAACGCACGGCATTTACCGAACCCGAAATTCTGCGTTCGTCCTTAGCCGCAGTTATTTTGCGGATGAAATCTTTGCGTTTAACGGATGTAGAGAGTTTTCCTTTCATCGAACCGCCTCCAGGCCGTGCGATTGCTGATGGTTACCAACTCCTGCAAGAATTGGGTGCCATGGATGACAGCAATGAATTGACAGCTGTCGGTAAAGAACTTGCAAAGTTGCCGCTAGATCCTCGCGTAGGCCGCATGATTTTAGCTGCGCGTGACAATCAAGCCTTAAGTGAAGTTCTGATTATTGCCGCCGCATTGTCGGTACAAGATCCGCGCGATCGTCCTATGGATGCACAGACTGCCGCCGATTTAGCCCACAAAAAATTCGCTGATGAGAAATCAGAATTCACGTCTTATCTCAAAATCTGGAAATGGTTTGAAGACGCGATAGAACATAAGAAAACTAATCGTCAATTGCAAGATAATTGCCGCAGTAATTTCCTAAGTCAAATGCGTCTACGTGAATGGCGCGAAGTCCATTCGCAGTTGCTTACCATTGTGAAAGAGCAGGGCTGGCGTATCAACGAAGCGCCAGCGACGTATGAACAATTGCACCTAGCCTTATTGACAGGTTTGCTCGGCAATATCGGCTTTAAATCGGAAGAAGATTCGCATTACTTAGGCGCACGCGCTATTAAGTTTTATATCTGGCCTGGTTCTTACTTGGCGAAAAAAGCTGGAAAATGGATCATGGCAGCCGAACTGGTTGATACGACGCGTTTATACGGTCGTTGCCTTGCGCAGATACAACCAGAATGGCTAGAAAAAGTCGGCGGGCATTTACTCAAAAAATCCTACGGCGAACCACGTTGGGAAAAACGTACTGGTCAAGTGTCTGGCTTTGAACGAGCAACTCTATACGGTTTGGTTGTGTACAGCCAAAGACGCATACAGTATGGTTTAACGCATCCTAAAGAAGCGCGCGAAATCTTCATTCGTGATGCGCTAGTCGAAGGCGACTTCGACACCCGTGCTCCGTTCCTAGCATTCAATCAAAAACTGATACGCGAAATTGAAAACATCGAACACAAATCACGTCGCCAAGACGTGTTGGTCGACGATCATTTGATCGCGGCGTTTTACGACAAGCATTTACCTCCCGACGTGTATAACGCGGTCTTGTTTGAGCAATGGCACAAAGAAGCAACCAAGGGCAATCCTAAATTACTCTATCTAAACAAAGACGAGCTAATGCGCCACGAAGCGGCGGGCATTACCACCGATGTGTTTCCTAAGACTATGCAAGTCTCAGGCGTGGGTTTGCAACTGTCGTATCATTTTGAACCGGGCAGTCCACGTGATGGCGTCACGCTGTGGATTCCTTTATTTTCGCTCAATCAAGTTTCGAGTGATCGCTGTGAATGGCTAGTGCCGGGCATGGTGAAAGAAAAAGTGCAGTTGCTGATTAAATCATTGCCACAAAAAATCCGCCGTCATTGCGTACCGCTGCCTGATTACGCAGCGGGATTTTGTGAGCGCAATGAATTCGGTAGAGGTAATTTCTTAGAAACTTTGATTGCCGATATCCGCGAGCAAAAAGGCTTACAGTGTTTGAGCACCGATTTCAAATTTGAATTGCTCCCAGCGCATCTCACGATGAATTTTAAGATCATCGATGAACACGGACGCCAGCTAGAAATGGGTCGCAACCTCGCCACACTACGCGCCGAGTTTGGATCACAAGCGCGTGAGAGTTTTCAGAAGATCGCCAGCGCAGATAAATTAGCTCTACTCGATAACTCAAAACAATCAGCAACAACGAACAATATTGACCGTCATTCCCGCGAAGGGGTTGGCGAGGAATTCGGGCAGCATGCTGCCCGCTCGCAAACCGGATTGCGCTTGCAAGCGCAATCGCGCCCTGCAAGGGGGAACCCAGAGTCTTCAACCATCCAACAAGAAAACCTAAAGGAAAACCTAACTGCGTGGACCTTCGACGAACTCCCAGAATTACTAGAAGTCCAACAAGGCAAACAAACCCTAATCGGTTACCCAGCCCTAGTCGATAAACAGACGCACTGCCACATCGAAGTCTTCGACGATCCCGACGAAGCAGCACGCACGCACCACAACGGTTTACGCCGCCTGTTCGCCTTACAGATGAAAGAACAAGTCAAGTTCTTAGAAAAAAACATCCCTGGTTTACAGCAAATGGGCATGCAATTTATGTCCTTAGGTTCGCAAGAAGAGTTACGCGAACAAATCGTCACGACCGCCTTGGACCGCGCTTTCATGCAATCGCCACTGCCGAAGAATTCCGGCGAATTCAATAAACGCCGCGACGAAGGCAAAGCCAGACTCAATTTATTAGCCAATGAAATCGCCCGCTTAGCAGGCTTAATTTTGGCCGAGTACTACAGCCTGCCGAAGAAGCTACAAGGCCTCAAAGCCCATGCGCAGGCAGCGGCGGATATGCAACAGCAATTGCAAAATCTAGTCACCAAACGCTTCATCGCCGAAGTCGATTTTGCCCAGCTAGCGCATTATCCTCGCTATCTCAAAGCAATCACGGTACGCATGGACAAACTACGTGCTGTTCCAGTCCGCGATGCGAAATTGCTCGCGGACTGGAACAGCGTTGCACAGCCTTGGCAACGCACACCGCGTAAATCGGGTGTCGATGCTGATCCTAAATTGATTGAGTTTCGCTGGTTATTGGAAGAGCTGCGTGTGTCTTTATTTGCTCAGGAATTGAAGACGCCTATGCCAGTGTCGGTTAAGCGTTTGCAGAAGGTATGGGAGAGTTTGTTGCGGTAGGATCGTGATATTTTTCTAGATGCGCTTTTTGGATTCAGAACTGAGACGCTTTCTTTGGCATCTAAAATTTTTTGTTAAATAGCATTTTAGGGGAGTTATCGATTGAATCTAACTTTTAATGATTTAACCGTGAGTTTTTCTAAATGCAATTCGAAGACTTTGCTTTCGGATTGGCATTGGCTTATTGGAAAGAACAGAATTCCAATTTTGATCACTGCTTTTGGC
>JAYVHZ010000491.1:0-2951 GCA_043770645.1 Undibacterium sp.
ACAACTCTCAATATCGACAGCGCCAAAAGATTTAAAAACATGAATGGCGTCGACTTCCTCAACCGTATCCTTAACACAAACGGCAACCATCATGCCGGTTTTACGCTGCCTTAAAACATTCTCGCCACCAATTTCAGTCTCGCCTTTCTCCTTCATTTCTGAAACGCTACCAATTAATGAACCGATATGTGCTCCTGCAGCAGCACCAAGTACAGGTGCAAAAGGGCCTCCGATCGGGATGGCAACAACGCCGAGTGCAGCGCCAAGCAGACTACCTCCACTCGCACCAATCGCGACGCCGGTTAGAACCTCTTTCGTTCCCGGCGAATCAAACCGATCTCCGCCTTGAGGCAATAAGTCATGTTGACCTGGCGGGTTCAAATAGAACGAGCTAATATCTTTTTCAGCAAATTTGGCGCTGTGCAATGCCTGTATGAGTTTTGCGACTTGGTCCTGTTGCTGTACAAATCCCGCGATGATATGTGACATAAAAATTTACCTATAGTTAAACCTAGAACTTTATCGAACAGCTACATTGGCAAATCACACGATATGGCAATGTAGCAGATTAAGAATTCACTAAATTCTTCCCATCAAAAGCAAGATCAACAGAATTACAAAAATTAAGCCTAGCCCACCACTAGGTGCATACCCCCAATCGCGACTATGTGGCCATCGTGGAAACGCACCTATCAACATAATAATTAAAACAATTAATAAAATAGTAGCGATACTCATCTTAATTTCCTTCAAAAAAAATCGATTAAGTCACATTAGAACCAAGATTTAGCGGATGATCCGTTCGCCAGCCCACACAAGAAATTCACTTGAATAACTGATTCGCTACATGTCACTTCAAAAGGATGTACTCTGCCAGCATCAGAAAGCACTTCCTTGACCCATCATCTGCAATCGAAGGTGTACACATGAAACCAACACGAACTGAGACGGATAGCTTTGGCGAAATTGAAGTTCCCAGCCATGTCTTATGGGGCGCGCAGACGGCACGTAGTTTGCATTTTTTTGCGATCGGCGAGCAACGCATGCCTTTGGAAATCATTCATGCTTTAGCCGCCATCAAATGGGCTGCGGCGAGCGTCAATCACCATGTGAAGCGTATTTCTCGGATCCGATCACAAGCAATCGCGAAGGCGGCGATACAAGTAGCTGATGGTCAGTTCGATCAGGAGTTTCCTCTTTCAGTTTGGCAAACCGGGTCGGGCACGCAAAGCAATATGAATGTGAACGAAGTTATCGCCCATATCGCAACTAAGGCGCTTCAGAAAAAGGATTTGGCCGTTCAAAAAATACACCCTAATGACGAAGTCAACTTAGGACAATCTTCAAATGATGTTTTTCCTAGCGCCATGCATATTGCGATCGCGCTTCAAACGCAACAAATTTTGATTCCCGCTTTAGATTATTTGCATCAAGCTTTGCTGGATAAATCTGTCGAATACAAGAACGTGATCAAAGTAGGTCGAACTCATTTACAAGATGCGACACCGATCACACTTGGACAAGAATTTGGTGGCTATGCGGCACAAATTGAATTGTGCAAAGACTCATTAAATCATTCACTGCCAGCCCTCTACACCTTGGCGATAGGTGGAACTGCGGTAGGTACTGGACTAAACACACATCCTGAATTCGGAATCAAAGTTGCGCATTTATTGGCCGAAAAATTTTCCCTGCCCTTCACTCCGGCCAGCAACCTATTCGCCGCCATGGCTGGACATGAAGCAATCGTTGCTTTTCATGGAGCATTAAAAATGCTAGCGATCGCTCTCACTAAAATCGGAAACGATATTCGCCTAATGGCCAGCGGCCCGCGCGCAGGTTTGGGTGAATTGCAATTACCTGAGAATGAACCTGGCAGTTCTATCATGCCTGGCAAAGTTAACCCGACCCAAATCGAAGCGCTTAGCATGGTATGCGCACAAATAATGGGGCACGATGTCGCGATTAGCTTTGCAGCCAGTCAAGGTCATTTTGAACTCAATGTGTACAAGCCTCTCATTGCACTCAATGCTTTGGATAGCATACGCCTGCTCAGCGACGCCATGCATAGTTTTACCAAGCATTGTCTGATCAACATTCATGCGAAATCAGAACATATCAAGGAATTGCTCAACAACTCACTTATGTTAGTTACGGCACTCACGCCACATATTGGCTACGACAAGGCTGCACAAATAGCAAAATACGCGCATAAGCATGAATGTTCTTTACGTAAAGCAGCGGCCATCTTAGGATTTGTGACCGAAATCGAGTTTGACCTGTGGATGGATCCACAACTAATGCTAGCCGCCAAAGCATGAGTCAAATTATTCCAGTTTGTACAATTAAAAATATAAGATGATCTCTGAAAAAGCACGCCAGCAATGAATTTGCGAACAAAATCCCTAGAATAACGCAGCTAAAACTCAAGTTAAAAATCACTATTTACCGCAAAAACTTTTGACAAGTTTAGGAAAGCTCCCTATAATGTTTGTCTCTGTTCCTTGATAGCTCAGTTGGTAGAGCGACGGACTGTTAATCCGCAGGTCCCTGGTTCGAGTCCAGGTCGAGGAGCCAAATTAAAAAGCCTTGTAGAAATACAAGGCTTTTTTCTTTTCATCTTCCTATTTCGCCATGGTTTATTGGCGCACAAGATAACGAAGCACGTTCTGTGATAAAGTCTCGCCTTCGCTAGGGGTCCTGTGCACAAGTTTTACGCACGGGTGAGATAGTCCCTTGAACCTGATCTGGATAATGCCAGCGAAGGGAAGCGCAAGATGACTCCGCTCATCCGCCCCCCCCCTTTTGCTTGGCTCGTTCAGATTTAACCAAGTAGAAGAGCAAACCATGTCAAATCCACGTTTTCGTTTTAGTCTAATCACGATCGCCATCACGCAGCTATTTGCCATAAATGGCAGCGTATCCGCACAAAGCCAAGAACAAACATTACA
>JAYVHZ010000492.1:0-5594 GCA_043770645.1 Undibacterium sp.
GTGCCTCCACCTTTGTAATTGCCTTTTTGGCCGACCGGAATACGCGTACCTTCTGGGAACATAATCACCCACTGACCATCCGCTAGACGTTTGCGTCCAATGGTCACGACTTGCGCGAAGGCATCTTTACCTTTGCTGCGATCAATTGGAATCATCTTCATTAAGGAAATCGCCCAGCCAAAGAAAGGGATGTAGGTGATCGATTTTTTAAACACAAATACCAGCGGGCGTGGGGTCGACATTAAGAGGAAGATCGTTTCCCATGCCGATTGATGTTTGGATAAAACGATGACTGGACCATCCGGAAAATTTTCATAACCGCGAGTTTCATAGCGTATGCCGCAAATGACTTTAGCCGCCCAGATGATGAAGACATTCCAACGTGCCGTCGCCCAATAGCGTTGGTTGTATGGCAGCGGTGCAAACAAAAAACAGATAGGCGCCCAGATCACTGTGGCGACGATCATTACTACCGCAAAAATCAAAGAACGGAGAAAACAAAAAGCTGAAAACATTGCATGTCCTGAATCAAAATTTCAATAAATTACTTTAATCGATATTATCGGTCTGTACGCTAAGTAACGCATCCACCATCGTCGCCAAATCCGAATGTATCTGCGTACCAGGTGGCAACCCACCTTTATCCATAGTGCTCTGACCTTTACCAGTCAATACTAAATTTGGAATGCAGCCAAGCACGAAACCCGATTGTAAATCACGTAAAGAGTCACCGACACAATGCACACCTTTGAGTGACATGTTGTAGCGTGTCGCTATCTCGTGCAGCATGCCAGGCTTAGGTTTGCGGCAATCGCAATTATCATCCGCGCTATGCGGGCAGAAAAATACCGCATCGATCAGGCCGCCAACTTGCTCCACCGTGGCATGCATTTTCTGATGAATCGCATTCAAGGTCGTCATCGGAAATAACTTGCGCGCGACACCTGATTGGTTGGTCGCCACCACTACCGTATAACCAGCCTGATTTAAGCGGGCAATTGCCTGCGCCGAGCCAGGAATGACTTGCCATTCTTCCGGTGACTTGATGAAAGCATCGGAGTCTTGATTAATCACGCCGTCGCGGTCGAGGATGATGAGTTTGGTGGTGGGTGTCATTATTTCTTAATCCGACAAAGTATCCATAAAATCTTGCAGTTGCTTTGGCGTCGCGACTGCAAGAAAAAGTGCCAGTAGGGCAAATGAAGCTAACAGCAAACTCATTACGCCTACTCCGTTGATCACGAAACTGATTGCTGATGCAAAAGCGAGTAGGATAAATATCGTACCCATTGCCAATCTTGCTTTGCGATCGTTTTTTGTCATTCTCTGCTTTGAATTATTTTTACGACAAATTTAGGTTTTCAACTCCCTTCTCCCGCAAGCGGGAGAAGGGTCGGGGATGAGGGTGGTTCAGGCTTGTAAATGCTAAACGTGATACTCAAAACATTCTGCTTTATGATTTAGATTCTGCAATATCTTTATCGCCGCCGAACCACCCTCACCCTCACCCTAACCCTCTCCCGCCTGCGGGAGAGGGGATATCAAGCTTATTTACGCTGCCAACTTAGAAATATCCGCCACTTGATTCAACATGCCATGCAAAGACGCCAGCAAGGCTAATCGATTATTGCGCAAGGCCAGATCTTCGGCATTCACCATCACATCATTAAAGAAACTATCCACGCCTTCGCGTAACGCTGCCAAGGTTTTTAATGCACTAGTGAAGTCACCTGCAGCATAGGCCGCATCAACGCTTGGTTTGACATCACTCATGGCTTTATACAAAGCTTGTTCCGCAGCTTCTTGCAACAGTGAAGCATCGATAGCACCCGGTGTGCCTTCGGCTTTCTTCAGAATATTGGTGATACGTTTGTTCGCAGCCGCCAACGATGCCGACTCTGGCAACGCGGCGAAACTCTGTACCGCTTGTAAGCGTTCAACGATGTTATCTAGCGTGTCTGGGCTTTGCGCTACGACTGCTTCGACTTCGTTTTGTGAGAAGCCGCGTTCACGTAATTGACCACGCAGACGGTCGTAAAGGAAAGTCAGTACATCAGCGCTTGGGTCTTTGAAATTTGCATTGCCTGCGAATAGATTGGCCGCTGCGGCGATCAGTGCTTGCATAGAAATTGTCAGGCGTTTTTCGACCAACATGCGCAAAATACCAAGTGCATGACGACGCAATGCGAATGGATCTTTATCGCCAGTTGGCTGTAAGCCTATGCCCCAGATACCGACTAAGGTTTCAAGTTTGTCAGCCAATGCGACGGCGGTTCCGGTTGCAGTTGCTGGCAAAGTATCGCCGGCAAAACGAGGCTGATAATGTTCAGACGCTGCTGCTGCTACATCGGCATGTTCGCCATCGTGTTTAGCGTAGTAAGTGCCCATGATGCCTTGCAGCTCTGGGAATTCACCGACCATGTCAGTCAATAAATCCGCCTTCGCCAACAATGCACCGCGTTCTGCTAAAGCAACATCAGCACCTAGTAATTGAGCGATATGGCCAGCCAGTGTTTTGACACGCTGCGTACGCTCCGCCTGGCTGCCGAGTTTATTGTGATAGACCACGTTGGCTAACTGTGGCAAACGATCTGCCAAGGTTTTTTTCTTATCTTGTTCAAAGAAGAATTTTGCGTCCGACAAACGTGGACGTACCACGCGTTCATTGCCTTGGATGATGTGTTCCGGTGTATCCGTCGCTAAGTTGGAAACGATCAAAAAGCGTGAACGCAATTTGCCAGCAGCATCAGTCACAGCAAAATACTTCTGATTGGTTTGCATGGTGAGAATTAGACATTCTTGCGGCACTGCTAAGAATTCTTCTTCGAAATGGCATTCGTAGACGACAGGCCATTCAACCAAAGCAGCAACTTCATCCAGCAACGATTCTGGCATCAGAACTTGATCGCCATTTGCTTTCGCTTGCAATGCGGCACGAATTTTTTCTTTACGTTCGCTGACGTTGGCAATCACTTTGCCTTGTTCTGCTAAGTTTTGACCATAGTTGTCGGCATGAGCAATGGAAACTTCGCCAGCGGACAAGAAACGGTGGCCGAGAGTGATGCGACCTGCATTTAAACCCAATGCGGCTAAAGGTAAAATGTCTGAGCCATGCAATGCGATGATGCTGTGTACCGGACGCACAAAATGCACGGTCTCACCATCTGGACGCTGATAACTCATGACTTTAGGAATCGGTAATTTGCTGATCGATTCTTCGAGCGCTAATTGCAAACTGCCAACCAAAGCAGTGCCCGGTGCAGTGTAGCTGTAGAAGAAGCTTTCAGCTTTTCCATCCACTGCGCGTTCTAAGTCTGCCACTTGCAAATTAGGAAATCCCAAGGCGGCGAGTTTTTTTGTCAGTGGTGGTGTGGCGTTACCGTTCGCATCCAACGCAACCGATACTGGCAAAACTTTCTCACGCATTTGTTTGTCTGGAGAAGTCGCGCGTACTTTTGTGATGCTGACTGCTAAACGACGTGGTGATGCAAAACTCGTAGCGACAGAATCTGCTTCCAAAAAGTCACGTGACTTTAAGCCGTTGACGATGCCTGCAGCAAAGGCTTCACCGAGTTTAGCGAGCGCTTTTGGTGGTAGTTCTTCTGTAAATAATTCTAGTAAAAGTGTTTGATTCATTTCGATCTCGATTCTGTTCTTTTATTCTGGCTTAAACGGCTTCTGCTGCGGCGATTGCAGGCTTATGCTTGTCATCCGCGGCGCACATAGGGAAACCGAGTTTTTCGCGGGAAGCATAGTAAGCAGCGGCAACAGCGCGCGACAAATTACGAATGCGACCGATATAGGCCGCACGTTCCGTCACAGAGATCGCGCCACGCGCATCGAGTAAGTTGAAGGTATGCGCTGCTTTCAGAATCATTTCATAAGCAGGTAAAGCTAGAGATTTTTCTTCGACGTTTTCTGTAATTTCCAATAAACGCTTCGCTTCGGATTCGTAGTTGGTGAACAGAGAAAACAAGAAATCGGTATTCGAATATTCAAAGTTGAAAGTCGATTGCTCAACTTCGTTTTGATGGAACACATCGCCGTAAGACAAGCGCACAGTCTTGCCGTTTTCTTCGCGCTCAGTCCAAACTAAATCGTAGACGTTTTCCACGCCTTGCAAATACATCGCCAGACGTTCGATACCATAAGTGATTTCACCGAGGATAGGTTTGCAATCGAGACCGCCGACTTGTTGGAAATAAGTGAACTGAGTCACTTCCATGCCGTTCAGCCAGACTTCCCAACCCAAGCCCCAAGCGCCCAAGGTTGGATTTTCCCAGTCATCTTCGACGAAGCGGATATCGTTTTGTTGCAGATCCAAACCCAAGGCTTTCAAAGAGCCGAGGTAAAGATCGAGAATATTTTCTGGTGCTGGTTTCAATACGACTTGATATTGATAATAGTGCTGCAAGCGATTCGGATTTTCACCATAACGACCATCTTTCGGACGACGTGACGGTTGTACATAGGCAGCGCGCCAAGGCTCTGGACCAATTGCACGTAAAAAAGTACCCGTGTGCGAAGTGCCCGCACCCACTTCCATATCAATCGGTTGTAACAGGGCGCAACCTTGTTTGTCCCAATAGTCTTGCAATGTCAAAATAATTTGTTGAAAAGTGAGCATAGCTCTTCTGCCTTTTTTGCTGGATTGTGAGGTTAGTTGGTGACCTAAATTGTCTCGTGCGGCATAGAAGCTTGCCGTAAGGAATCGAGGATTTTATAAACCCTAGATTTTAACCTTTTTTTGCTGCTGATCCATCGCTTTGACAGCGCTTTTCGTTGTAAAACTCAGCTTTTTCCACCTTCTCGGCTGTCTGAGGTGAAGCGTTAAGAATTTTTGCCGCTTTAGCCTATACTTTCAGCAATTTATTTATTTGTTTTGAGGGCTTTCATGCGATTGATATCTTATCTTTTACTTTCTTTTATGTTGATCTCGCTTAGTTTTCTTGCGCCTGCGAGTTCGGCGCAAGAACCAATTTTGGAAGTGAATAACGGTACCCAGGTCAAGCAATGGACGCGATCAGCTCTTCTCGCTGAGGCAGTGGAGATTCGGATCGTCAAAGATTCTGCATACAAACGCAGTATGACTTACCGTGCTGTGCCATACACCAAGCTGATGCCGCAAGTTGAGCAATATCCCTCAATACAGTTTGTTGCGTCGGATGGATTTGTCGCGAATATTGCTGGAAGTGATTTAGCTGGAAAAGGGCAAGCCTATCTGGCGATCGAAACTTCAGAACAAAGTTGGCCGTCGCTGAACCCAGATCATCCCCAAAAAACCGCGAGCGCTGGGCCTTTTTACCTTGTCTGGCTAACACCGGAAGTCGGCAAAATTGGCAGCGAACAGTGGCCGTATCAAGTCGCGAAGATTAATGTAGCGCAGCCTTTGCAAGTTAGGCATCCACAAATTGTCCCTGTGAATAAACCGCAAATTGGCTATGCACAGGCATTAAAGGGTATGCAAGTCTATGTTAAAAATTGCGCGGTTTGCCACACGATGAATGGTGGTGGAGATGCGTCTATCGGTCCTGATCTCAATGTACCATTTAACCCTACTGACTATTTTAAAGAGCCTTACCTGCGCAAATTGA
>JAYVHZ010000493.1:0-3239 GCA_043770645.1 Undibacterium sp.
GAATAAAGCGAGTGCAGGCAAGGTTAAAGCCGCGGAAGCAGAGACTGTGGCGGCATCATTACTGCCATCACTGCAAGCCGAATTACCTCCGGTACGTAAGCCTTTAGAGGAACGTTTTAATTTGAGCTTTAGTAATGCACCAGCAGCCCAATTCTTTATGGGCATCGTTGCCGGTACACCCTACAATATGTTGGTTCATCCCGATGTTGTCGGGAATATTTCAGCCAATCTCAAAGATGTGACGTTGTTTGAAGCACTCGATGCCATTCGGGAATTGTATGGCTATGAATATAAATTGGAGGGCAGTCGTATCTACGTCAAGCCTTTGACATTGCAAACCAGAGTGTTTCAGATTAATTATCTGGCTTCAGTACGCAAAGGAACTTCTGATATTCGTGTGACCTCCGGTTCTGTCGCAGATGTTGTTGGGTCTAATTCAGGTAATAGTCAGACTGGTCAGCAAAACAATTCTGGCAACTCTCCAAGTGGCAATTCGGCGCAGTCGGTTAGTTCTAGTAAGATCAATACAAGCTCGAATAATGATTTTTGGGCAGAGTTAAAAGCGTCCATCGATATTCTGGCGGGCAGTGGGCAAGATGGTCGTCAAGTGGTGATTAATCCCCAATCTGGCGTGGTCGTAGTGCGTGCGATGTCAGATGAAATTCGAAACATCGCTGCTTACCTTAAAGCGACGCAGTTATCGGTCGATCGACAGGTCATTCTTGAAGCGAAAATTTTAGAAGTTGAACTCAATGATCAGTACCAAACTGGTATTAACTGGGCATCGTTTGCATCACCCAATTCATCGAGAAATGCAGCATCACTTGGTTTTGTCACGCCTGGAACGACGTTGAGTAATTCTCGAATAATCACTAGTGGGAATGGAATCGATGCGGTAGCGGGTGTTAGTCTTGGCGCTGCCTCAGGGGCTGCTGGTTCATTATTTGGTTTGGCATTTCAAACCGCCAATTTCTCCGCATTGTTATCGTTTTTAGAGTCTCAAGGTAGCGTGCATGTTTTGTCTAGTCCGCGAATTGCGACATTAAATAATCAAAAAGCGGTGTTAAAAGTGGGGAAGGATGAGTTTTTTGTCACCAGCTTAAAAACGACGCCAGGCGTTGTCAGTTCAGCAGGAAATACAGCACCAACGGTCAGTATCGAAGTGCAGCCATTTTTCTCGGGTGTGGCTCTAGATGTAACACCACAAATCGATGATAGTGGCAATATTATTTTGCATGTACATCCATCCGTGAGTAAAGTTAGCACCATAGAGAAAACGGTCAACGCCGGTAGTGCAGGTTCCGTGATTTTACCTTTGGCTTCGAGTGTGATTTCTGAGACCGATAGTATCGTACGCGGCCAGAATGGACGTATCGTTGCCATTGGCGGTTTAATGCGTCAATCGAATTCGGATGATCGCTCCCAAGTGCCAGGTGCTGGTGAAGTCCCAATTTTGGGCGGTCTGTTTAGAAATACCAATCAAATTTCACAGAAGCGCGAGCTAGTGATTTTGATTCGTCCTACCATCGTAGAAAGCGATGCAGATTGGGAAAAGGATTTGTTAGAGAGCCAAAAGCGCATTGAGGAGTTCACACCGCGTAGTCGTTTAGAAAAGAAAACGCAGTGAGTCTGGTGCACTTACAACGCATTGCCAATTCAGCGCAGCGTGCAGAGTTTATTTCATGTTGAAAACGAGTCGTTATCATAAACATTTTGGTCTGCACGATACGCCTTTTGGAATTACACCCGATACGAGTTTTTTCTTTTCTTTTGGTAGTCATTTAGAGGCACTGAATACTTTATTGATTGCAGCGGAAAATGGTGAGGGCTTTATCAAAATTACCGGTGAGGTCGGTACCGGTAAAACGCTCTTGTGTCGGCAATTTCTGAAAATGCTGGATGAGAAATTCGTTAGTGCCTATATTCCTAATCCCTTCTTAGAACCGCGTACTTTGTTATTAGTTCTTGCTGACGACCTGGGTATTCCACAAGAAAATGATAGTGAGCAGCATGAAGTATTGAAGGCGATCAATCTACATTTGTTGGAATTGGCGAATGCAGATAAACGCGTTTTGTTATGTATCGATGAAGCTCAGGCATTACCGATAGAGACTTTAGAAGCAATTCGCTTATTAAGTAATCTGGAAACTGAGAAAAGAAAATTATTGCAAATTGTTTTGTTTGGACAGCCGGAATTAGACCGACGTTTAGCTCGCAATGATATTCGTCAACTCGCACAGAGAATCAGTTTTCATTATCGCTTACGCACTTTGAGTCTGGATGAAACTCGATTTTATATTCAACATCGTTTACGTGTGGCTGGTTTTAGTGAAGTCCGTTTATTCACACCGATGGCGATATTTGTCTTGTGGTTTGCCAGTACAGGGGTGCCGCGAATGTTAAATATTTTGGCGAATAAGGCGATGATGCTTAGCTTTGGCGAAGGGCGAGATACAGTCGGCTTGCGACAAGTGATCGTGGCAATTCGAGATACCGAAGCGACCCCTCTTTTTAAGCGTTCTTTTCGAGTCGTAAAATTGATGAGCGTATTGGTATTGAGTAGCGCCATCTTATTGTTGGTTTTGCGCTGGAATCAGGGAATGTGAACGCAGGATGAGTGTAATTAATCAAATGCTGCAAGATTTGGAAAAGCGTGCTGAGGACGATAGTACACACGCTGGTGCGCGTTACACGCAGGCAGGTGTTGCTGCGCCCAGTGCTCGCCGCGGAATCGTTAATTGGTGGTTAGTATTTTTGTTGATAGCGCTTCTTGCTGGGGGAATGTTTCTCGTGCTAAGTAGCCGGCAGACTGTTGATCTTGAATCAAAGCAGGTTTCGGTGAAGGAATCCGCTCTTAAATCAGATTTGCCAGTAGCGCAAAACTTGGCAACGGGCGTGTCTGTAATCGAATTGCAGCATCAGAGTCCAAGCTTAAGTGAACTGGGTTTGCGCCTAAAACTGAGTACGCAAGTCAACCCTGCCAATCTCGTAAAGAATCTAGAGACAAACAAGCCCATTGACGTCACGTCATCGATTCCCAAAGCGCTGCCGACTTCAGCGCCGATCACGCCCATGGATTTGATCAAGACCGAAAAAGAGTCACTAAAGACAGCGACCTCATTCGAACATGAGAAGGCACGAAATCAATCCGTGGTGAGCGAAAAACAAGCGACAGCGCCGGTGATAATGGTCAAGGAAATTTCAGAGCAACAGCGAGCCGAAACAGAGTATCGGCAAGC
>JAYVHZ010000494.1:0-12202 GCA_043770645.1 Undibacterium sp.
GTGCAAACGCAGCAAGATTTATTCAAGATGGCAAAGTCTCAGGGCTACAACCTAGAAACCATGTCTGTCGCGCAGGTCAACGACTTGGCAAAGCTCAACGTACAAAGTGACAATCAATTGAAGTCGCTTGGTGCGCAGTATGGCTTTGACGTTAATAAGATGACGCTTGACGCAAGTTTGACGATGCAAAAGATGGACGCGCAGCAGCAGCAAGAACTGGCGAAGATGGCAGTCAGTCAGGGTTATAACCTGCAAACAATGAGTGCCGACCAGATTAACAAACTGGCTTTAACGAATCTTCAAAGTGACAATCAGATCAAGGCATTAGGTACGCAGTTCGGTTTTGACGTACAGAAAATGAACGTCGATGCAGGCTTAACGCTACAAAAAATGTCTGTAGCTCAGCAACAAGACATAGCTAAGATGGCTATCAATCAGGGCTATGACTTGACGAAAATCTCTGCGCAACAGGTCAACGACCTAGCGAAGATGACGCAATCACAGGCATACACCGAGAAGAACGCAGCAACAGCGGCACAGGTTCAAAAGGATCGTGACCAGGTTGCGATACAAGCCGACAAAGACACAGCCGCGACATTAGCCAAGACTACCGCCGACCGTGACGCATTTGCAGTTGGCGCAGCCAAAGAGACAGCCGCGAAACTGGCAGAGACACAGCAGAAATACGCAGATGTGCAGATTGCAGCGAATAAGGCGAGTGCGTTATTTAGCGCCAATGTTCAATCCGAATTGGCGCAGTTGAATCATGAAAACTCGCAATCCTGAATAAGAGTAATTATGCGGTCGGGGCAATGTCGAAATACAGCGATGCACTCAATAACATCGCTATGAGTACGATGAGCCAAGAAGCCAAGAATCAGGCGCAGACAAACGCTTTCCCGGCTTACAAGGATCAATTGCGATTGGTTAGTTCGCTCGGTAATGTGCAAGACCTTTCTACTCTGTTGAACTTCTCGCCAACGGAAACACCGCCTAGTGGTCCGACAGGGCCATCTTTGACAGCAACAAACGAAGCGCCGGCACAATCACCAAACGGAACATTCACAACAAATACACCAGACAAGGGATTGATCTACACGCCTTACGGTGGCGGTAGCACCAAAGGCTTAATTAATCCTGAATCACAAACCTATTACGCTTAAGGGAATTAAAAAATGGCACAAGATAATTTGATGCAAGGCTTGAAGGACTTTCAACGGCAATTCCCGAAAGAAGCGCAGAAGGCAAAGATGGAAATCAAGCGCGTAATCGATGAGGGCGGTGCGCCTTCACCGGAGGAAATGCAAGAGATTGTGAAAATCATTGGTGAATTGCAGAAGAATCCCGCAGCTTGGGCGCGACTACGACCAGAACTAGAAGCGGCAGGTATGCCACAAGAAATGCTTCCACCGCCGAACGCCACTAAGGAGCAATTAACCAAGATAATCGGGGTATTGATTATTACTGTTTATCTGATTGGTCAGGGCCCCGACAGTAACGAAGAACCCCCACAAAGCCCGATGCCTTCGCAAGAACCGCAAGGATTAATTAACGCAGGGAGTCCATTATGAGTTTTTGGCGCAAATTAGGTAAGGTCATAGGCGTAGTTGTTGCGGTTGCAGCAGTTGTTTTTGCTGGCCCTGCAATTGCAGCCGTGGCAGGCGCTATCGGTGCAACTGGCACTGTAGGCATGGCGGTAGCAGGTGGACTTTACGGGGCGGCGGCTGGCGCGGTAGCTGGTGGACTATGGACCGGCAACTCTAAAGGCATGGTCAAAGGCGCGGCGATTGGCGGCTTAATCGGTGGCGCAGCGGGTGCGGTCGGTGTTGGATCATCTGGCGGTGCTTTTGGTTCTGGTATTGGTTCTAGTGGCGCAGCGGCACAATCGACAACGACCGGATTAAATGCGGCAACTGGCGCGAAGTCTATTCCTGCAATAAGCAATGCAGAAGTCGCAGCAACAGCCTATACGCCTGCAACAGAGACAGCGGCATCATCATTATCATCTGTTGGCGCTGGCGGTTTACCGGCTCCAGTTCCACCACCGCCACCACCGCCGCCAAGTGCATTTGAAGCAGCCGCGCAAACTGGCAAATACATGGCTTACGCAGAAGGTATCAAGCTAGTCGCCGGCGGCATCTCAGGTGCAGCAGCATCAAAAGACCGCGCCGACGAACTGAAAGCAGTCAACGCCAAAGATGACGAAAACAAGAAACTGCGTGATTACCAACCAATCTACAAATCAAACACGATCTTTGCAGGCAAAAAGCAGGGCGATGAAACACGTAGAACTTTCAATGAAAACGGCTTATTAAATCCAATGGCTACGAAAGGGGCGTAATGAATCCTTTATTGAAAAATGTCGTTGATAGCGTCGATCAGATTGCATCCGATCCAGCAAGTAAAGAGCAATACGACCGTATTGTTTTAGCTGGTAAGAAAATCATGTTTGACAAAGCGACTCACGACAAGATTTCTTGGTTGCAGAATCCCGAAGATTTATCAGTCTTGGTTAATGGCGTATTTGATCTAATCACGATCATTACTGAACTTGGCGGCAAAGATGTGCAAAACGATCCTTTGCACGGTGCAGCGGTAGTGCTGACGATGGAAGCACTAGACTTTGCAGGTCGAGTGAACGAGATTGAAATCACAGAAGAAGTTGCACAAGCAGCAGTCCAAGCCATTGATGAAAAGATGAGTGAATTAAACCAAGGCGCGGCAAGTGCGCCAATGCAAGAAACACAGCCAATGAGCGAACCAGAAGCGCCAATGCCGCAAGGTTTGATCGACAGTAAAGGAATGTAACTATGGGTATTTTATCTGGCTTTATTGGCGGTGCTGCTAGAGCTACGGGCGAGATTGCGAATCAACGCATTGCACGTTACACAGCCGAAGAACTTCAACGACAACGCGACTTGATGGATCAAGAACGCGAAAGACGCATTGAAGAAGCGCAGATTGCGCGTGAAGGTCGAGTTGTTGCGCAGCGCGAAAAAGACCGTACAGACATGAATAGCCGTGTTGATGCTGAAACAGTGCGCATTGCTGATAGCACTGTTGCCGCAAAAAGATCGTTAATTAACGAAGGCATTGTAGATAAAAATAGTTGGACTCCTGAACAGCAAAAAGTAGTTGATGACGCATTGGCGGCAGAGCGTAAAGGATTGATAAACGATATTGATACTCGCTATAAAGCATCGGTCAACACTGGCGATACATCATTGCAAAATGCCGCTTTGATGGACAAGCAAGAGAAAAGACTTGATATGCAGCAGCAGAAAAACGATGAGCAAAACAAGTTCAACAATAGACGCTTAGACATGCAAGATGAATGGCAGAAGAAGCAAGACGGAATAAGAAACAATCTGCTTAAACTGCAAGAGGATAGAGCCAAGCGGTCAGAGGATAAATTCGACGCGCAACAAAGTAAGGCTGAACTCAATTCGACTCGCTTATCTTTGCAATCGGTTCTTAAAGACATCGCAACGCAAGAGGATAAGTTGCAGATGGAGTTAAGTAAAATGAGCATATCCCCAGAGCAGCAGCAAATCATAGAGAGAAAGATGGTTGACCTTGATGCGCAAAGAGTTGAGGCACGTAATTATCTTTTAGAGCTTGGCGGAATTAAGAAAGAAAAACCAGCGGCAACGAATGATCCATTGGCGGCAGATTTTGCAGCACTGGCGAAAGGCAAAAATAGCGGGGCAACTACTCCACCAGCGCCAGCAGTACGGCAAGAAGCGCCAGCGCCAAGATCATCTAACAATGAAGCTAAGCCTAGTGTTGCAGCACCAAAGCAAGAGTCTAGCGGCTATTCAGGCGGGTTAAATCTTCGTCCATTGATTGAGCCGATAGCTTCACGCATTAACGGGCATTTTGACTCTGAACGTAAAAGCGCTATGGCTAATTTGATTCGAGTGAAGAATAAAAACAATGTGCAGTTGAGCGATGAAGAAATGAAGTTCGCAAAAGAAAACAATATCTATTAACGGTAAAAGGAATCGCCACACATGGGATCAATGACACTAGCCGATATTCGCAAGAAATATCCTCAAACAAATGGATTGTCCGATGAGGATGTGATTAGTGTAATTGCACAGCGATACGGTGCGTCTATTGAAGATACCAAGACTGTTCTAAACTACGAACCGCCTGCGATGCGTAGTAGAACATGGGGCGAAGTCGCTGGCGATACCTTAGTTACAGCTGCAAAAAGCGCAGTTGGATTGCCGCAATCGATTGCCGGTTTAATTGATATTCCGACCGGTGGACGAGTCGGCAAAGCATTAGAAGAAGCAGGCTATCGCCCTAACGAAGCACAGGACATGCTTTCGGGTATGTATTCTGAGCCGCAAAAAGCAGCAAATCAACGAGTCGCAGACGCGCAGGGATTTACTGATACCGCGATTGCTTATGCTCAAAATCCAAGCACGATTGCCACAACCATAGGCGAATCAGCAGGCCAGATGCTAGGCGGCGCAGGCGCAGCAAGAAAACTTGTAAGCCTATTTCCTAAACTCGCTCCGTGGGCGGCTGGTGCGCTCGGTGAAGGCTTGATGGGTGCTGGTTCGGCTGAATCACAACTACGCGCAGAATCAGAGGACGGATTAACCACAGCAAAGCAAGGATTGTCTGCGTTGGCTTCTGGCGCTGGTACTGCGGCTTTTGGCGCATTGGGCGGCAAGATTGCGAACAGTAAGCTAGGTCAAAAAGTCGGCATTGCTGATATTGATACGATGTTAGCGGGTGGTGGTACAGCACCAAAAACAACAGTTGGATTCTTGAAGTCTGCCCTAGCATCTGGCTTTTCAGAAAGTGCATTAGAAGAAATGCCGCAGTCTGCTTGGGAACAGATGATGCAGAACTACGCCCAAGACAAGCCTATTCTTGATGGTGTTAGTAAGGCTATGGCGAGTGGCGCGGTTGCTGGCTTTGCGATGGGCGGGGCTGGTGGCGGCTACAATGCAATGGTTTCAAAGGCTGAGCCAGAAAAAGTTGTGCCACCAAAAAACATCATGGACCAAACCGACATTGATAGTGTTATCAATGCGGCAGAAAACAGCATAGAGCAAGCGCCAATGCAGCAAAGAGAGTCAATGCCTATTGACGATCCTATGCGATTAGAAATCATCAACAATTTGCCAGAAGCATTGCGCGATGCAGCAACACGCGCATACAACATCATCATTGATGACGAAGCGCCAAAGGGAATTAAAAAGCAGAATCAAAAGTTGCTTGACGATATTCTTGCGCAAGCTGCAAGCGAAATGCAGCCTATCGACACGGCACCGATTGAACCGCCAACAATCGAACAGCCAAAGCCGCTAGAACCGTTTGAACAGATTAAACAGTTGCAATCAAAGGTTAGTGACCTTGAATCGAATAATCCGTTTGAGCAAGATCACATGGATTCGCTGAATGAATTGCAATCAGCGGTAACAAACTACACAGCATCGAAACTTGAATCTGGTGAAATGCCTGTATTCACAAGTGGCGAACTGACGATTATTGTCACTCCATCCGCAAAGCAAGAAGGCTTGTTTCAAGTTACCCGATACTCAAAGAATGGGGCAATTGGCGATTCTGAATATACGAGTATTGAAAAGGCTGTGGAGTCGGAAGGATTGCAGTACAACACGCCATTAAGCGGAAAGGAAGCCGTTGCAGCGATTACGCAAGCTAACGAAGCAGAAGGTAATTTCCAAAGCCGATTAGCAGAACAAAAGCAAAAAGAAAGCAATCGCGTATTAGCCGACATTGAAAGCACTGATAGTCGCGTCTCATTTGAGCAAGAGAAGTCACGAGTTAATCAGCGTAATGCAATCATTGATTCGATCTTGGCAAGTGATGCGGCTGTCGATATGCGGCCTGCGCAAATTGCTGATATGGTCAAATCCTCGATGGCTGAACAAGGCTATGCGAATCCAGTATTGAGTGATTCTGAGTTTAGCCGCATCAAGCGTTTTAACGACATTGCCAAAGCGGAACCGGTCGAAGAAGTACAAGATCAAACGAATTTAGAAGGTCAAGCACCGTCTAGCAATCTGTCCGACCTAGTACCAGAAAGAAGAATTGACGCTAGTAAATCGAATGTTATTGCAACAAAATTACCTGCGGATTTGATTAGCGTTGCCCAAGAATCGGAAACAAATAAAGATTTTTGGAAGGCATTAACTGCGCGGAAAATCCCATTGGGGCCTGAACGTAATGCTTTAATGGCGGCTTACAAAGAACTGAAAGCGCAACCGGTCAATCCTACTGTTACACCTGCAACAGCAGTCGCGCCAACGACAGAGATTGCAAAGACTGTTACGCCTGAACAAAAACAAGAAGTCACGCCACAAAGTAAGCAATTCAGCGATTCATTAAAGGGGATCATTGAAAGCGAAGTTACCTCAATGGCGCAGGTCATTGAAACCAAGAAATTACCCGAAACCTCGCCTGCATTTGGTAATTATGTGGCGAAACAAACGCATGTTGAAACGGCGGCAGTCGTTGCGCAATCTGTTGTTGAATCTGGTGATTTGTCTCTGTTTGAAGCAAAAGCACCTGAATCGAATCGCACATTTGCATCACTCTATCCAAGCACATACGCGAAGCTGCAAGAGCATGTTGAGAGTGCGCAGCCTACGACAGCAATTCCTAACAGTGCGTCTAATATCGCGCCTACTGCTATTCCTAATGGTTCTTCTAGTGTTGCGCCTACGGAAATTCCAAGCACTGTTACAAGCGTAACGCCTACTGAGATTCCTAACAGCCAATCAAGTATCAGCACAACTGCGATTCCAAAGACTGAGATTGCAAGCAGTACAACAAGCATTACGCCTACAGCGATTCCGACCAGTGCAACAAGTATTGCGCCTACCGAGATTCCAACTAGCGCGGCAACTGTTGCGCCTACAGCCATTCCAGAAACAACACTAAAGCCAGACGGAAATCTAAGCATCAAAGGCAATACCAAAGAACTGCAAACGCAACTGAAAGAAGCGGGAATACCTAGCTTGCCAAGTAAAGACGGTGTGACTGTTGGCGCTAAGAATGTTGAGAAGGCGCAGGAGTTTATTGCTTCGATTGTGCCGGTTGAAACTAAAGTGCCAGAAGTCAAAACAGAAAATAATTTATCCAAAACAGAAAATAATTTGGTTTCTGTTGATTCGGCAACCATTGGACCAGCAAGCAAAGACTATCAATCGGCAATCGTTGCGCCTGCCAATGAAGCGATAGATTCAGGCAAGGCAATTAAAGTTGAGCTCAAAGATGGTAGTTCGGTTGACCTAGTGAATATGACAGACAAGGACGGTGCTAGAACGATTGTTGCCGTTAGTGATGGCAATGTCGTTGGTTCTCTTGGTTATGCCACAATCGAAGGATTTAGCCCTGATGCCTATGTTGATAAAGATTTTCAGCGTAAAGGCATTGCATCGGCTATGTACGATCTGGCAGAGAAAACGGGCGGCGTGATTCCTCCTGTTGATGCTACCAATGCAGTTAGAACAGAAGATGGTGCAGCTTTCCGAAATGCTAGGGCAGGTGTTTTGCCTAGTGCAGAATCAGGCGTAAAACTCTCAAATCCAGCGCAACAAACATCGAATAGATCAAAATTACTTTCTGAACTACCGTCAAAAACTAGCAAAGAGTTGCATGTGATTGCTAGAACTGCAAAGCAAAAGTATATGCAGACAGCAGCAGCGGAGATTTTGCAAGAACGTCGCGCAGCAACAAGCGAAAAGAAATCAATTGCTGCAAAAAAATTGTATGAACGAGCAAATAAAATTGATTCGTCACGCGATACTATGGCGCAAGTAATTGCAAAATTAGGCGGCATTGGCATTGCAAGCGCAAAACAAAGATTTAGATTAACCCCTGAAGAATTGAAAATACAGGGTAGTGGATTGCGTCGCGCTTTTACAACTGGTGGAAAAACAGTTGATGACATGGCGGCAGAGCTTGCACAATTGGGCTACATTAACGTAGATGAAAACGGCAAGTACGATAAAGACGATTTTGAAAGCAAGCTATTTGCGTCGATAACTGGCGATGAAGTTTTAACGCCAGATGGGATAATGCAAAAAGCCGAAGCGGATCAAGCACGGCGTCAAGAATTTGATGTTATTGAATCGTATGCAGATCAATCTACCGATGAGCTAGACGATATTATTTCTCGCGCATTTGATGCGCAACCAGACAACAGGACATATACAGATGAACAAATCGACGCCTTCTTTGGAATTAAGACAGAAAGCAGCGGAGCTCCTAAAGTCAATTCCTCAGAAGCACAGGGCGAAAGTGATACAGGAAATCAAGCGGCGAGCTTCGGTTCTGCGCAAGAATCAGACAATGAATCAACAGCAAGAGAGTCGCAAGATTTCCGACTAACGGGCGAAACCGCACAAGAAGCGCGTAACCGTATTGCACAAGAAGAACGCGAAGCCCAAGCCAGAACAGAGGACGAAGCACGTTTAGCCGCTGCGGAACGCGATAGCACAGCCCAACGAGAAATTGGAAACCGCCAAGATGTACTAGCTGATAGCTTCTCATTGACTGCTCAAGTCAACGATCAAGCGCAGCAAAAGAAAAACGACGATCAGACGTTCAAAGATCAATTGGCGGGGCAGGCTGATATTTTCTCAAGCAATCCTAACGAAGCCGCCAAAGAACAAATCCAAGCATCCGACTTAACGCCTGCTGAGAAGTTGGCAAACATTGCTGCGGTCAATCGCGGTGATGTTTCGCCTGACGATGTTGCGCAGGCTTTGGGCAATGATCGGACTTTGTATAGCAAGCAATCAGCTAAAAATGCTGGTTCTGACAATGCCGTTTCAAAGAAAATTTCTGAATTGCTAGAAATGCGCAAGTCGGGAGAGAATTTCACTGGCGTTGTGAAACTAATGCCAGTATCAAATGATGCAGTACAGGAAGCACTCTCAAATGGTTTAGACATATCTGGCTACTCTCACGCAATTGATGGAAGTTCAGTGGCGCACGTTCTTAATAAGCATGGCAATGAGAAAAAAGAAAATGCTCGCGGTCAGATTGCGATTGCAGACAAAGACTTCCTGATAATTCCACAGATTGTAAACAATCCAGATTATGTTGTTTATGGATTGAAAAATAACATAGGACGAGATGTTATTGCTTATCTACGGAAAGATAAGGATGGATCGTTGTTATATCTGGAAGAAGTTAGAACGGGTAAAAAGACGCTTAATTTACAAAGCATGAGAAGGTATCCCAGTACGACTGATGCAACTTCATTGCTGAAGTCCCTTCGTCAAACGTCCAAAACGCTTACTGAGAATGAAATCAGTATAGTTGAAAGTCCAGCTGCTCGCAATACCAATGCGCAAGAAGATGCTAAAGATAATTCTGGCAATCAATACAACAAAACAAACGAAGCCAACACCGACAATGGCCTAGGCGATGTAAAAATTGTTCCTGCGGTCATCGTAGAGAAGAATGTAAAATCAATTCTTGCCGAAGAAGGCGCGGTACAAGTCAATGTCTCAGGGGGAAATGTAGATGTACTCAAGCAAATCGCAGAGCGTTTCGGTAAAAAGATCGTATTCTTCCGAGAAGTGGAAACTAATAGATCACAGAACAAAGGAGTGGGCTTATCCACTGGAAGCACTCAATCTAAATCAGGATCAAATGAAGGAAGCGACAGCGCACAGGGCGAGAATGGAAGCTATGAAGTTACAAACGGATTCGTTACCCCAAGACAGCCCAAACTTGTCTTTCTCAATGTTGATGGGGCAAATCACTTAACTTACATTTTAGGTCATGAATTAGGTCACTCATTAAAAATAGATGATCCTAAGTTGTGGGCTGAAATGACTGTTCAATTGCAGCCGCTTGTTCGTAAATTCGGAAAGTATCGCGCAGAGTACGGGCAAGGTCTAACCAATGACGTTGATGTGTTGGAAGAACTTGTAAGCGATGTTATTGGCGATAACTTCCTGAATAATGCCTTCTGGCAGGACATGGCAAAGCAAAGTCAATCCTTGTTTAAGCGTATCGCTGACAAGGCTATTGCACTACTCAACAAGTCAATCCGCTTAATGGGTGGACGTGATGTGTCTATCTTCATTTCAGACATGGAGAAGGCACGTTCTATCATTGCTGAAACGATGTTGAAATACGTTGATGGTGTTTCTAAGGGGCGGTATGAAGCTATGGCCAATAATAATGGCGATACTAAGCGCAGCACAGATAGAAAAGAAATCATCACTGGCGACAACAAGCGCGAACGAACAGCGGAGCAGCTACGCGCATTTAAGAATGTTGGGCGAACTATAGAGGTGCCGACACTTAAAGAGCGTTGGGAAAGCTTAACAAGTAACCTTGGCAAAAAGATGGCACAAGGTATTGTTGACCAATTTGCGCCTGTAAAAGAACTCAATGAAAAAGCCTACATGCTGATGCGTTTATCCAAAGGTGCATCTGGTGCATTTGAAACCATGCTTAATGGCGGCCAGTTAAAGCTTTCGGATGGAGTTTATGACTTTGACGAGAAGAAGAAGGGCGGCGTTGTTGAGCGTTTGCTTACTCCTTTACAGGGCGAAGCAGATGATTTTATGTGGTGGGTAGCAGGGAACCGCGCAGAGAGATTAGCGGGACAAGGAAAAGAGCGTCTATTCTCAACTGACGATATTGCTGCGTTTAAATCATTAGCCAATGGCGACACAGCATTTGACTATGTTATCCAGCACGGACTAAGGAAGGGGAAAACAACCCGCAATCGAAAAGAAATCTATCGTGATAGTTTAGCTACATTCAACGAGTTCAATAAAAATGCGCTTGATATGGCTGAGCAATCAGGCTTGATCGATGGCGAATCTCGTAATCTTTGGGAGGATCAGTTCTACATTCCATTCTATCGCGTGAGTGAAAATAGCGAAGATGGAGTTCGTGGCGTGAATATTAAGTCTGGAGTTGTGAGACAGCAAGCCTTTAAGCAATTGAAGGGCGGCAAAGATAAATTAAATAGCGATTTACTTCAAAATACCTTGATGAATTGGGCGCATTTACTTGATGCGTCAGCTAAGAACAGGGCTGCGAAAGCAACATTAGAAGCCGCTGTTGATATTGGTATAGCGATTGAAGCGCCCGAGAGAGCGGTCAGCGAGATTAGCACGTCAATTGGTAATAAGAATGGCGTCGTGTGGGCTATGGATGGCGGCGTAAAGAGATTCTTTATCGTTGATGACCCTTATGTATTGGCTGCATTGAATGGCCTTGAATACGCTGGTATGCGTGGACCACTCATGGATGCAATGTCAACGATGAAGCATGTTCTCACAATGACTGTCACAGCGTCGCCGTTCTTTAAAGTAAAAAATCTAATCCGTGACAGTGTTTCGGCAATTGCGATTTCTGGGCTGAATTACAACGTTGCAAGCAATGTTGTTAAGGGATACAAGCTAACCAATCCAAAAAGTGAAGCCTACTTTAAATTATTAGCTGGCGGTGGAACGATTCACTTTGGCGCAATGCTAGAGGGTAGCGAGTCAAAACGCATACGCAAATTAGTTAATTCTGGCGTAGATGAAAGCACCATCTTGCGAGATGAAAACGCAATCAAAGAGTTCTACAGGAAAGTTCCTGAGCCAATATGGAATTGGTACAATGAAATCGGCAACAGAGGCGAAGCAATCAATCGTGCGTCATTGTACGATCAGATGATTAGACAGGGAAAAACACATGCCGAAGCATCATTAATGGCTCGTGATTTAATGGACTTCTCGATGCAGGGCGGCTGGACTAGCGTTAGATTTTTAACGCAGGTTGTCCCATTTATGAATGCGCGTTTGCAAGGCCTTTACAAGCTTGGAAGGGGAGCTAATGAAGACCCTAGAAAATTCGGTATTGTTCTTGGTGCAGTTGCTCTTGCGTCAATCAGTTTGATGCTGGCGTACTCGGATGATGATGATTGGAAAAAGCGCGAAGATTGGGATCGTGACACTTTCTGGTGGTTTAAGGTGGGCGGCATTGCATATCGTATTCCAAAGCCATTTGAAATAGGCGCTATTGGGACGTTGGCTGAGCGAGGGGTGGAATACTTTGCCACTGACGAAATGACTGGAAAGCGCTTCAAAGATCGACTGCTTCATATGTTGGGCGACAATCTATCAATGAACCCAATACCGCAGATATTCAAGCCGATTATGGATATATACGCGAATAAGGATTCATTCACAGG
>JAYVHZ010000495.1:0-3532 GCA_043770645.1 Undibacterium sp.
GAAAATAGTTTACTAAAATATTAATTCTGGGCAAGCCAAAATTGATTTTTATATTTTTCATTATTATTCAAATTAATGATTATTTAGATAAATTTAATTGAAAACCACTTTTTTCAAGGCGAGCAATTACTCCATTCTCGCCTGATAAATGCGCGGCTCCAATCGCAACAAAAACAGGACCATTCGACAGCTCACTTAACTCTATAATTTTTTTACTGCAAATCATATTTCTTAAGTCGAACCATTTTCGATGTAATTCTCGATACGGCAATTGGGACGCATCACTCAATTCAAAATAATGACTTCGGACTAACGATGCGTTATTTGCATCAATAGATCGGAATAAATTATTAACTAATAATAGATTCTTAGTCAAAAATGCAGTATCTGAACGAATTTCAGTTATCCCGATTACAAAATCACAAACTTCTTCATCACTTAGCAAATCAATCGATTCCCAAAACTCTGGATCAAGACTACTAATTTCTTTATTGGTCTTTTTGGCAATCTCCCAAAGTGCATACTCTAAGTTAACTGGTGACACATCATTCTTCATATTTGCTGCTGGTGTTGTTTTTGAATTTCCAAAATAAATTTGATGTATTAATGCCTTGGGTGAAAGCATTTCAAAATTTTTTAATGACAATCTTGGATTAATTTCATTTATCAATCGAATAATTTTTTCACCAAAGTTGTAATTTTCCAGTTTACTTTTACATTCCTTGTCAGAAAAAACTTGTTCTAAACTCCGACTACCATTAGTTAAATATTGCTTCTTTAAATTCAATGAAACTTCCTCTTGCGTCTGAAATAACAACGCGCTTTCATTTATAAACATATTTGAGCCACGAAAGGCTTTCAGTATATTCTCGTTGATAGGAAAATCTGAAAAGCGCCCAATATGGCTGACTCCCAATACATACAATTTCTTTCCATCTTTCTCAAAACGATAGAGCAAATCGATTGGTCCGTCTGATGCATACACAACCGAATGAAAAAACAACATATTCAGAGTGAGTAACACTGTTTTAAAATTCACTTTTAATAAGAATTTCATATGATTTTCGACAAGTATTAACTACAAAAAGAGTTTTAAAAAGACACATCTAACTGATACAAACGATAAATTACGCTTTCTTATTTAAAAATGAGGGTTTAGTCACCCAAACCACGATAAGTTACATATAAAATAATTTATCTAAAAGGTTTTATTAAAACAATGAAAAACCCTCACTTTTCTTAAACAATCAAGGCTTCTGTGTTTGTCTCAAATCAAAAATATCAGCAATCAAGCCTGCGCCAACACCCAAAGTACATCCAATTACTCCACCTGCAATAGCCCCGGGCCCTGCGCCCAACACGGGCAGTACAAATTGACCGCCGATTGCACCGAGTGTTCCTCCAGCAGAACCTCCAGTGATACAATCACCAAAAATTACCGAAGCTGTAGCATATAAGCGATCAATAAAGTCAAGTCGATGTCCGATCACCTCCACAACTTGCGGGGCTTCGTAACCACTCAATACAGCAGATCCTGTTACTAACAAACCTTCCATCGACTCTGCTAACTCCTCTGCCGTAATTGCAGGGACTTCGGAACCATTACCACCCGCAACAATCAACAACTCTTCATTTGAAATTAAACGCATTTTGTGTTACTCCTATACATGGTTATTTGAACCCATCGATCCTATACCGATGGGTTTTACTGCCTCCGTACAAGGTGTCGAATACCTGTGTACGTTTTTTGCGGTGAGTGGGCTGTGCTCACTCACCTGCAAATCTTTTCAAGTGCAGGCCCTTGCTTTTCAAAAACGATGTTTCATCGCCTAACTCACGGTGCTGCAGATTTGGTGACTGCTAGCACCGGCTCAATAATCCACTCCCAAATCTTGCGTCTGTCCTGCACTACATCAGCTTCTAAAGTCATCCCTGGCTTGATCGCTTGGGCTTGCCCATAAGCCAGAATGCTCTGCTGTTTGAGCTGGACTTTGATTCGATATAAAGCTTCGTTGCTGTTGAAGCCCAAGATATTTTGCTGAGCGTTACTTAAGATGGTACTGGCGAGGTGTTGCGGTAATTCGTTGGGCGCAAACGGCGTTTTACTGACGTCCATCACGGTGCCAGCTTGCAAGCCGAATTTTTGATAGGGGTAGGCGTTGTAACGAATTAAGACTTGCTGGCCGGCGCTAACAAATCCTGCGGTTTTGCTTGGCGCATACAGATGCACTTCTAATGCTTGTTGGTCTTTCAGGTTGTTTGCACCCATCGCAGGAATGATGGTGGCAAGCACTTGACCACCATTGATGTTCTGCCCTGTTTGATTGGTAATGGCTGTCAACATACCTGCTTGTGGTGCGACAATCTGGCTGGAATGGCGGTTATTATTTTCTGCGATCTCCTGTTGCAATGCCGCTTTCGCCCGAGTCAGTTGTGCCAGCTCAGTTGCCAAACTATTGGCCAATGTATTGATTTCCGCTTGCAAATTCACATGATTCGCTTGTAATTGCATTTTGATGCGTTGAAGATTGCTCAGACGCGTCGATAGGTCGATATTTTCTTCTAGCTTTTGTTGCGTTTGGGCTGATGAAACATAACCACTATTTTGTAAGGTTTGAAATTTATCGACGCTTTGCTGTGACAAACTCAAGCGACGTTTGGCTAAATTGATTTCTTGGTCGATTTGATCTGACTCAGATTGAAGATTCGTCAGTCTTTGCTGCAAGGCGAGTTTCTTCTCTTGCATTGCGGATTCGCGTAAGCGCTGCTCGGCAATCAAAGCATCTTGTCTGGCGCGTAATTGATGAGCAATTAGCGCTGTGATTTCACCCTGACTATTTTGCCTTTGCGTTGAGAGCGTGAACAAGACTTGCCCAGCTTGCACCACATCACCTTCTTTGACGTGACTTTGCATCAAGATACCTGCATTCGGCGCTGCGATACTGATATTGCCTGCTGTCGGAACGGTAATGCCAGTAACCCGGGCTTTTTTGGTCATGCTACCCAAGCTAAGGAAGGCAATTAAGGCGACTGCAACAAAGAGAGCAACGCCCGCAATTAACCAAGCTGAAATGGGCTGTGCTAAACGAATTGCCCCCATCCATTGACTGCCTAGTGCCGCGGTGACTTCTGGTCGGAAAAGTGGACTAGTAACTGGCGGGGCATTTGC
Source organism: Undibacterium sp. (assembly GCA_043770645.1). Classification (GTDB taxonomy): domain Bacteria; phylum Pseudomonadota; class Gammaproteobacteria; order Burkholderiales; family Burkholderiaceae_D; genus Undibacterium. Next base: position 3,170 of record JAYVHZ010000495.1, read on the forward strand.
TGTGCTGCTGTATATCGTTGAATTTTCGTTATGCATGATTTCTTAATTCATCAAAAAACTTATCTATTGATAAATTAAAGCACATGAAAATATATTTTTGCAATTACATTTTATATATTTAATAAATAAAACAACAACTAATTGCGCATACTAGCTAGGCAGCATTCTGAGGATTCGATTAGCAGTTTAGCGATCATCGAAGAATATTCTTGGCTAAAAAGATGTCCCCTTCATTTTTATCAGAATAACGAAAAGAATTAAAAAAATCCCACTAGCCTATTCTTTTCCGACTATCAAGAAGCGCTAACTTCCCGAAGAAAATCCCAACGATAAAACCAACTGTGTGTGCCCAATTTGCTGTTT
>JAYVHZ010000496.1:0-11455 GCA_043770645.1 Undibacterium sp.
CCAATTTCTTGCATCAACCTCGCATTAGGTGCTTTCCTTGACCTACATAAAGTCAAGTTCCTGCAAATCTGGGATAATGAGCGCCAATTTCATTCGAACTTCGATTGACTGCATTTTGTATTTTACCCACGACCACTTTCATCGGAAGCATTATGTCTACTCCTAAATCAACTAAGCACGCTCATGTTTTGATTCTCGGCTCGGGCCCAGCAGGATACTCTGCCGCGGTTTACGCGGCACGCGCCAATTTGAACCCTGTTTTGATTACTGGTGTAGAGCAAGGTGGTCAATTAATGACCACAACCGATGTGGAAAACTGGCCAGCCGACCCCAACGGTGTACAAGGCCCAGAATTGATGCAACGTTTCTTGGAACATGCAGAGCGTTTTAATACCGAGATCATTTTTGACTACATTCACACAGCCAAACTGACAGAAAAACCGATTCGCTTGATCGGTGATCAAGCTGAATACACTTGTGATTCTTTGATTATTTCTACGGGTGCTTCGGCGCAATACTTGGGTTTACCTTCTGAAGAAGCCTTTATGGGCAAAGGTGTATCGGCTTGTGCCACCTGCGATGGTTTCTTCTATCGCGGTAAAGAAGTTGCGGTTGTTGGTGGTGGTAATACAGCGGTGGAAGAAGCTTTGTACTTGTCAAATATTGCCAGCAAAGTGACTGTCGTTCATCGTCGCGACAAATTCCGTGCAGAAGCAATTTTGATCGACCGCTTGATGGCGAAGGTCGCGGAAGGCAAAGTCGAAGTTAAATGGAACCACACTTTAGATGAAGTCACAGGCGATGCTTCTGGCGTCACTGGCATCAATATCAAATCTGCTGAGGGTGCGGTCACGGCTGTGCCATTGCATGGTGTGTTTATCGCGATTGGTCACAAGCCTAACACCAGTATTTTTGAAGGGCAGTTGGAAATGAAAAACGGCTACATCATCACCAAGATGGGCAACGAGGGCATGGCGACTGCCACCAATATTCCTGGCGTCTTTGCTGCTGGTGACGTGCAAGATCACATCTACCGTCAGGCAATTACCAGTGCAGGTACTGGCTGTATGGCAGCACTTGATGCGCAGCGCTTTTTAGAAGAATAAAATCGAAACGCCGAGACGTAGGGATCGCAGAATTCTTTAAAACCCTCTGCAATCTCTGCGCCTCAGCGGCAACAGTTTTTGACTTCCCAATTTACGTCCCCCACATCATCGGCAAACATCATCATGGCCTCATCAATGAAATCTTTTGCTGACCTCCAACAAGTTGGTAAGCAACTCAAAGCCCAACAAGAGCAACGTGCAAAAGCTGAAGCAGAACGTCTGGCGCGAGAAAAGCAAGCGGCGATTGAAGCCAATATTTTTCGTAGTAGCATCGGTGAAGTTCAAGTTCTGAAACAACCAGAAAAATTTCAAGCTATACCAAAAAAGCCACTACCACTGCCCTTCAAACACATCGAGGATGAGCAAAAAGCCTTGCAAGAATCTTTGTCCGATGAATTTGACGCCGGTACTTTACTTGAGTCCGACGAAAATCTAAGCTACACGCGCATAGGCGTCGGCATTGATGTCGCGAAAAGATTGCGGAAAGGCGAATGGGTGATTCAAGCCCAACTTGATTTACATGGCATGCGCCGTGATCAAGCCCGCGACAACATCGGTGAATTTTTACGCAAGTGCCTACGCAGTGGTTTTCGCTGTGTCCGCATCATCCACGGCAAAGGCTTAGGTTCGATTAATAAAGAACCAGTATTAAAGAACAAAGTTCGAAACTGGTTAATTCAAAAAGACGAAGTGATCGCCTTTAGTCAGGCAACCGCCGCTGACGGTGGCTCTGGCGCCTTGATCGTACTATTGCGTGCCTCGTAAAAATAAAAAAGGCGCGCATCAACTTCTTGATGCGTGCCTCTTCAAACGACCAAAATAAAGACTTATACCGCTTCCGGTCCAGTCTCGCCGGTACGGATACGAATCACTTGCTCCACATTCTGGACAAAGATCTTTCCATCACCAATCTTGCCAGTATGTGCTGCCTTAATAATTGCATCGACCACATCGTCACAAACCTTGTCATCAACCACCACTTCGACCTTAATCTTAGGTAGAAAATCGACCACATACTCAGCACCACGGTACAATTCTGTGTGTCCTTTTTGGCGACCAAAACCTTTGACTTCGGTGACGGTCAATCCGGTCACTCCCACATCGGCCAAACCTTCACGAACTTCGTCGAGCTTAAATGGTTTGATAATTGCTGTAATTTGTTTCATGTTTTCCTCACTGATTTACTAACCTTCTCATTTTCTAGTCACGGAATTTCGACGTAATCGGATACCGCCAATCACGGCCAAACGCACGGTGTGTAATCCGAATACCGACTGGTGCTTGACGTCGTTTATATTCGTTAATTTTAATCAAACGCGTGATTCGCTCTACATCGGCTTCACTATAACCAGCCGCAACAATTTCAGCTCGTGACTGATTTTCTTCCATGTAGCGTTGCATAATGCCGTCGAGAATATCATACGGCGGTAAAGAATCTTGATCCTTTTGATCTGGACGTAATTCTGCCGATGGCGGACGCGTAATAATCCGTTCAGGAATCACATCGCCAATCGAATTTCTATAGGTACAAAGACGATACACCATGGTTTTGGCAACGTCTTTAATCACGGCAAAACCACCTGCCATATCGCCATACAAGGTGCAATAACCGACCGCCATTTCACTCTTATTGCCAGTTGTCAGGACGATAGAACCATACTTATTCGACATCGCCATCAAAATAGTACCGCGTATGCGTGCCTGAATGTTTTCTTCGGTCGTGTCTTCTTTTAAGCCAGCAAACTCCTGACTCAAAGTATTTTTGAAAGCGCTGAAACACTCATTGATAGAAATTTCGTCGTAACCCACACCGATGCGTTTGACCATTTCGCGCGAATCTAGCCAAGAAATATCAGCGGTATAAGGCGAAGGCATCATCACGGCTCGAACCTTATCCGCACCTAAAGCATCGACCGCGATCGCTAAGGTCAAAGCAGAATCGACACCGCCGGAAAAACCAATCAAGACACTAGGAAAACCGTTTTTCGTCACGTAATCACGAACGCCCAAAACCAAAGCACGATAGATCTGTGCTTCGACGGGCAAGGTCTGCGCCACAACACCGGCTTGGGGTACACCATCGATAAAGTCAACAATCTGCAAATCGGCTTCACAGTGTTTCAATTGCGCGCAAACTTGTCCTTCTTGATCCAGCACAAAAGAATTACCATCAAAAATCAATTCATCCTGACCGCCCAACAAATTGGCATAGACCAGACTCATGCCAAGCGCACTGATATTCTGGCGCATGACGTCAATACGAAAATCGCTTTTATTCATGTGAAACGGCGATGCGTTTGGTGCTAACAAGACTTGTGCGCCAGCGGCTCGCGCCATCTGTGGCGCGTCACCATTCCACACATCCTCACAAATATTGATACCAAATTTCGTGCCTTTGACTTCAAACACGACCGCATCATCGCCGGTCGCGAAATAGCGTTTTTCATCGAAGACGGCATCATTTGGTAATGCATGTTTCAAATACGTGTGCGTGATGTTGCCGTTCAACAAAACCGAAATCGCGTTATAGTGCCGCTGTTCTTGCAATAGCGGATGTCCGACCAATACGTGAACATCGTTGAATTGGCGGAGATCTTGCACGAGATTGTCTAGTGCCATTGCGGTTTGTTGATAAAACGCAGCACGCAGTAGCAGATCTTCGGGTGGATAGCCAACCAAGGACAGCTCTGGCGTCACCACGATATCGGCAGCTTGCGACACAGCACGTGCTACGTAATCAAGAATTTGTCTAGAATTACCAGCAAGATCACCGACGATGCTGTTCATCTGAGCAATAGCAACTTTTACAGTCATAAGATTTAAGGCCATGAGCTATGAATTCTGAAGTCTCACATTATCGCATGCGTCTAGTCGATTCTCTATCGGAAATTGGACAAGAAAACTGGGATGGTTTATTGCAATTACAAGAGCAAGCTAATCCATTTTTATCGTATGCTTTTTTAAACGCTTTACACGAATCCGGCTCAGCCTCACCTGCTACGGGCTGGACGCCACGATTCATCAGTATTTGGGAAGAAAACCAACTCATTGCTGCAATGCCCCTCTATGAAAAAACCCATTCCTATGGAGAGTATGTTTTCGACTGGGCATGGGCAAATGCCTATCATCAACATGGCCTATCGTATTACCCAAAATTATTGTCCGCGATTCCCTTCACGCCGGTTCAAGGAAACCGTTTATTGAGCCGAGATGACAACGCGCGGCAGGTACTAATCAAGCATTTACAAACAATCACGCAAAGTGGTCTGCATTCCTCTTGCCATATTCTATTTCCCAGTCCGAGAGAAATCGAAGCATTGCAGGACGCCAATTTCATGATCCGCCAAGGTGTGCAATTTCATTGGAGGAATCAAAACTTTCAAAATTTCGAACATTTTCTAAGCAGCCTAGAAGCAAAAAAACGTAAAAACATTCGTGCCGAACGACGGAGAGTTCAGGAGGCGGGAATTGAATTTCAGCACATAAACGGTAAGGACATCAATGAAGCTGATTGGTGTTTTTTCAAACGCTGTTATGACCGCACATACCTAGAGCATCATTCCACACCGTATTTAAATCTCGACTTTTTTCTGCAAATAGGCAAAAGCATGCCAGATAATCTATATATGATTATTGCTTGCCTCAACGGAGAAAGAATCGCCGCAGCATTATTTATTCACAATACCGAAACGCTTTACGGCCGCTATTGGGGTTGTCTGCAGCACTTGCCCTGCTTACACTTTGAAACTGCCTATTACCAGGCATTAGAGTTCTGTATCGCAAAAAAGATCAAGGTGTTCGAAGGTGGTGCGCAGGGTGAGCACAAGATGGCTAGAGGATTTTTGCCGCACAAAACGTATTCTGCCCATTTCATCAATGAACCCGCTTTTTCAAATGCGGTCGCCCACTTTCTCGAGCGCGAACAAGGTGGCATTGAAGAGTACGTCGATGAATTGCAAGCACACTCACCTTATAAAACATAAAAAAGACCAAATCAAATAGCCCAAGTGGTATCAACAGCACTTCTACACGATACGAGACAATTTGCAACATCTTTCAAGGAAAGCCACGTAGATTCACGTGTATAGCAGACAAATCCATTAGAATGTGCGAATGCAATATAAGCCACCGTCAAGTGATTGTTAGATATATTTAATTCAGGGTTGCCTTTAGTATGATTCAAAACGTTCCCGCTAACAACGCCGCCATTTCGAGCAAAACACCGATGCGTAGAATCGGTCGTTTTACCGTGACCGACAAACTTGGTAGCGGCTCTAATGGCAACGTTTTACTAGGTCATGACCCCATAATTGATCGTGCTGTTGCGATTAAAATTTTGAATAATCCTGTTGGTGCTACCGACAAGAAACAGCGCGAACAACAATTTATCAATGAGGCACGCGCGGCTGGCCGACTCTCACATCCCAATATCGTTACGATCTATGATGCGTCGACAGAAGGCGGAACGACCTTCATCGCCATGGAATTTCTGCAAGGCAAAGACCTACGGGAATTAATGGCTAGCGGCAAGCGTTTTGATGTCATTGATGCAGCCAGCATCGCTTACAAAATCGCCAATGCTCTTTCGTTTGCCCATAGCCAAGGCGTGATTCACCGCGATATCAAACCGGCCAATATTTTTATCGTTGAAAATAATCAACCCAAAGTAGTCGATTTTGGTATTGCGCGCGTACCAAACCGGGTTTTGGATGACAGTGGTCAACCACAAACGCTGTTTAAGGGAACGATTATGGGGACACCGAATTACATGTCACCTGAGCAGGCCTCAAGTGAACCCGTGAGTGCATTAACCGATGTCTACTCTCTTGGTGCCGTCATGTATGAAATGCTGACCGCGCAAAAACCATTTTCCGCTTCTGATTTCGATAAACTCTTGTACAACATCACGCACAAGACACCAAAATCACCAGATTTACTCAATCCCGAGGTACCAGAAAAACTGGCGTACATCGTCATGAAGGCGATGCAAAAAAATCCGCTTCGTCGCTACAAAAGCGCAGCTGAAATGGCACTGGCACTAAATAAATTCTTGGCGCGAGAAAAACGAGCGCGTCGTCAATCTGCATCAGGTCAAGTGAATCGACCGCAAGCACCGACGAAATTTGGAAACAAAAGTAACTTGTTCTGGTTAGGCTGGGCGAGCTTCCTCATTGCAGCCGCGCTCGCGTTTTTAGCATTTACTTCAAAATAAGCAGTTCTACCTGTAATTGATGCGGGACAATGCCTTCCTCATCGAGCGTTACGGTGAGTAAAAGCGAAACGCGGATCAAGTCAACTCTAAGGCTCGCGATAGTTCAAAACGATTTCTTTGCGTTAGACTTCAGACAAAATCTCAAATTAGGGAGCATCCAAATGAATGATCTCGGTTCATTTCAGGATGGCGTTCGTTATTCTTCCTTTTTACACACTCAGCTCGCACAAAGCTGATTTGAGCTATATGTCGCATCTTCATTTCTATCTTCTTCGATCAGAGAATACCAAGGTTTCATCTCCCTTCTTTGCACAGAAATAGTTGATTACTTGTGGGCAAATTTGCAGTTTCTCAAGAACTCTCTTTGTTAAGAAAAACTGCATTTCTAGATCAAATCAGCGTCTTGAATAAAGTGAATTGTGCAGAGAAATCTCTGGTCACTTGCGTCTTCGTCCATCATGACCCACGCATGACGCTTAGCTTATTAAATCAATACCATCACAGGCCGATCCCAAAAAAGCTCCTTTTTTCGCTTGCTTTGATCGCATTGATTACCTATAATTTCCGTACGGCAATATTTACTTATTTTATGGTCATCATTGAAAACGGTCGCCGCTAACATTGGAATCCTCATTTTCCTGCTGCATGATGTGTATGTGAAATACGTGTGGGTCGTAGAAATTTATGGAGAAAGTTATGCCATTCGAGAGTCAACTAAGTGAAGTTTCGACGCAAGGCCAAGCACCTCACCAGCCTGTTATTTCAGAGAGTAAGCAAGTCAATGGGAAATTGATTGCTGGGGTAGGCTTAGCAGCAATAGCGCCAGTTGCTAGCGCAGTGACATCGACGCCAGTGGCAAATATCAGCGATTCGCAAGCGAGCCGGTTTTTATCCCAGGCATCGATGGGTGCTAGTAAAGCGCAGATTACAAGGGTAAAACAGCTTGGCTATGCGGGCTGGATCGATGAACAGTTTGCGATGCCGAGGTCGATTAGTCGGTTTGATTGGTTAGTCCGACAAGGCTTTAATATTGAAGCAAATCGTAATTCTGAGGCGGGTTTTGATGCCGTTGCGTGGTACAAACTCATAGAGTCGCCTGATACTTTACGCCAAAGAATTACGCTAGCTCTCTCAGAAATCACGGTGACATCTATCAGTGGTCTTGTTGGTAGTGGTTGGGTTGCATTTTCAGCCGCCGCTTATCTTGATGTTCTCGAAACCAATGCGTTTGGCAATTACCGTAACTTGTTACAACAAGTCTCGACAAGTGCGGCGATGGGTGCCTATTTGACCTATCGCGGGAATGCAAAATTCAATCCAAACACTGGCGCTCTACCAGACGAAAATTATGCACGCGAGCTGATGCAGCTATTTAGCATTGGACTCATGCAGCTTAATCTCGATGGAAGCATAAAGACTGACGCAAAAGGGAAACAATTAGAAACCTACACTTTAGAAGATGTTACCGGACTTGCGCGGGTATTTACCGGTTGGGATTTTAACCTAGATAGCACCAAGACTACGACACCGGAGTTTTTACGCAGGCCTATGATACAAATTCCGGCACGACATGAGCTCGGGATAAAAACATTCTTAGGTACGACAATACCAGGTGGAAAAAATGGCGTCGACAGCCTGCAAATAGCATTGGATACAATCTTCAAACATGCCAATGTGGCTCCATTTATTGGGCGACAATTGATTCAGCGTTTGGTTTCCAGTAATCCAAGTCGTGCTTATGTCGCGCGCGTTGCCGCCGTCTTCAATAATGATGGCACGGGTGTCAAGGGCAACATGAAAGCGGTCATTAAAGCCATTTTGCTGGATACCGAAGCACGTGACAGTAATCTCGTACGTAGCCCGAATGGCGGCAAGTTACGCGAACCAATCTTGCGTTTCACCGCTTGGGCCAGAGCTTTTAAGGTGACATCTCCCAGCGCAGCTTGGAAAATCGGTGACACCTCCAACCCAGCCTATGGCTTGGGACAAAGTCCATTGCGCTCACCTAGCGTATTTAATTTTTTTAGACCCGGCTATGTGCCACCGAACACCGCAATCGCGAACGCTGCCTTAGTCGCACCAGAGTTTCAAATTACCAATGAATCATCTGTGATTGGCTATGTTAACTTCATGCAAAAAGCAGTGATAAATGGTATTGGCGATGTCAAAGCCGACTACAAAGATTTACTACCGCTTGCGGATAATGGACAGCTGTTGATTAATGAATTGAATGTCGTCGTAGCCGCTGGGCAGCTCAGTAATAATTCTGTGACTTTGATCCGCAACGCGATTAACAGTATGCCTGCGGGGACGGAAGCAACGAGGAATAATCGCATCTATGCAGCGGTAATTATGGTTCTAGCCGCTCCCGAGTTTGTCGTTCAAAAATAGAAAGTTGATGATGAAGAATACTCCTAATTTGAACGCATCACGTCGCGCTTTTTTGCAAAAAGCAAGTAGTCTTTCTGTCGCTGGTGTCGCGATGCCATGGGCAATAAATCTAGCGGCGATGGCGGAAGCTTCGGCTGCAAATGCAACGAGTTATAAAGCGATCGTCTGTGTATTTTTGTACGGTGGAAATGACTACGCGAATACGCTCGTGCCATTTGATACGACAAGCTATAACGCCTATCAACAGTTACGTCCAACACTCGCGTATCGACGTGACATGTTAAGTGCCACGATCTTGACACCGACTGTTGCCCCAGTCGATAAAGCAGGTTTCTCTCGCCAGTTTGCATTAGCACCTGAACTAGCGCCACTGCTTCCTATTTTCAATGCTGGCAAGATGGGTGTGTTGCTCAATGTAGGCACACTCATAGAACCAACCACAAAGCTTCAATACAACAACAAGAGCGTCGCATTACCACCAAAATTATTCTCACACAATGATCAGCAATCGGTATGGCAATCTTCTGCTGCTGAGGGCGCGACATCTGGGTGGGGAGGACGAATGGGTGATTTATTTCGATCCAGTAATACGAATAGTACTTTTACTTGTATTAATGTGTCGGGCAATGCGGTTTACCTTTCTGGGAATACTGCTGTTCAGTATCAAGTCACCAGCGCTGGCCCAGTTCCTTTAAACGCCATGGCGAAACCGCTGATGGGATCGCAAACCTGCTCGAACGCCCTGCAAACTTTGATCACGCAAAATAGCAGCAATCTTCTGGAAAATGAATATAGCCGAGTCATGCGCCGTTCAATTGATGCCAATCAAATATTGTCTAGTGCTTTGGTCAGTGCCCGACCGGTTAATACCCCTTTTCCTGCCAGTAACTCACTCGCCGATCAATTGAAAATGGTGGCGAAGATGATCTCCGCAAACAGCGTTTTGGGAACCAAACGCCAAGTATTTTTTGTGTCTATGGGCGGCTTTGATACGCATGACGGCCTCGTGACAGACCACCCAAAATTACTTAAAAAAGTCGCCGATGCAATGGCTTCGTTTTACCAAGCGACACAAGAACTTGGAGTGGCCAATGAGGTCACGACATTTACGGCCTCGGATTTTGGTCGTACCTTGAGTGGCAATAACGACGGCTCAGATCACGGTTGGGGAAGCATGCATTTTATGCTTGGCGGCGCTGTCAACGGCAAAAAGTTTTATGGCATTCCACCAGCGGTGGCGAGTAATGGCCCTGACGATGTTGGACAAGGCCGCTTGATCCCGACGACATCGGTAGATCAGTATGCTGCGACTTTGGGTAAGTGGATGGGTGTGTCAGATAGTGATCTACTTAGCCTACTGCCAAATCTACGAAACTTTAATGTGAGTTCGCGTAATCTTGGATTTGTGTAGATTGTCGATAATTGGCGAAGGCGAGAATTGGAGCCTTTCCCTCATCGAAAAAAACGCAGACAAAGCGAAGGTACGATGAGTCCACTAAGTACATCCTGCTTTGTAGGCCGTGTTGTACAAGACTGTATGCCGGAGATTTTTACAAGCGAATTACAATTTTAATTTTTCAAATATACAGATAAATATAATAATTTATATAGCTTTATTACATATTTAAGAGAACCCAATGTAGTTACAAAGGGCAGATTTTTTCATGTGATTAAGTTTAGTTTTTAATGTCTAGTCATTCGAGCGAACGATATCAAGAAATGACAAAAGAAGATCCTCTCTATAAAGAAAAACATCGGTAAGTAAAAAAAACGACCCGAGCGCAAATGCGAACGGGTCGTTTTTCAAAGACTAAGAAATTTACTTGTTATGTATTGAGACAAATGACACTAAGCACTACATCACGGCTGCTTCCTTAGATCAAATTACATTTAAGCCAAAGACTTTTTGTAATTTTCCACACCATTCAAAATCTCAGCACGGGCATCGTCTGTACCGCCCCAACCATCGATCTTGACCCATTTACCTGGCTCTAAATCTTTGTAATGTTCAAAGAAATGTTGAATCTGGCTTAAACGCAAGACGTTCAAATCTTCTGGTTTTTGCCAGTGTTGATAGATGGGCAAGATTTTATCGATAGGTACCGCTAAAACTTTACCGTCAGCTCCTGCTTCGTCATGCATATTCAAAATACCGATAGGACGGCAACGCACAACGACACCTGGAATCAATGGGAATGGCGTGATCACCAACACGTCAACTGGGTCGCCATCGCCTGAAATGGTGTTCGGAACATAACCGTAGTTGCATGGGTAATGCATTGCTGTACCCATAAAGCGGTCAACAAAAATCGCACCACTTTCCTTATCAACTTCGTACTTAATCGGATCCGCGTTCATAGGGATCTCGATAATTACATTAAAATCATTTGGCAAATCACGACCGGCAGAAACTTTATTTAAACTCATAAGACACTTTCAGGTTAAATCCAACACAATTACTCAGCAAAGGGGAATAGGCAGATGCAAATGCCATTCAGTTAAGATCAAAATCGTAAACTCATGCCTAATCCAACAAACGAAAGGTCTTTGAACTGAGACTTCTACTTCTGCCGACTCCCGACTTTGCAGAAATGGCAATTTTTGAGCTTCAGTTTAACCCAGATTTTCCAATAGGCGCGTCTTCGATGCTATTTGAGCGCTGGCGGCGCATTTTCGGTTATTTTTTTCGTTCTTCGTTGCAAATAGCTAGCTATTTTCGCCTCATTCACGTAAAAACTACCTCGAA
>JAYVHZ010000497.1:0-3485 GCA_043770645.1 Undibacterium sp.
GCTATAACATTGCCACCCGCTTTCCATTGATAGCTGATCGCACCCAAGCCATCCAAATCGGCAATCGTGTTGCTGGCCGTGAGTGTTTGACCCTGCGTCGCCGTACCACTAATCGTGACCAAACCGGTCGGTGCATCGTTGACGTTTGTCACTGCCACCGTTGCCGTACTAGTGACCGTTTCTGCGGTGCTTTGACCATCGGTGTAGCTTGCAACAACTGAAATCGTTTTACCTACTTGTGCCTGTGTCAAAACCAGTGTTGAGCTAGTCGCACCGGCAATAACATTGCCACCCGCTTTCCATTGATAGCTGATAGCACCCAAGCCATCGTCATCGGCAATCGTGTTGCTAGCTGTGAGCGTTTGACCCTGCGTCGCTGTGCCGCTAATCGTGACCAAACCAGTCGGCGCATCGTTGACTGCCCCTATCTTTACGTTGACTTCTTTTGTTGCTGTGCCCCCCGACTTATCCGTCACAATGACTGTAAATCTATCAGTACCATTAAAGTCCTTTTTTCCCAGATAAGTATAGCTACCATCAGCTGCGACAACGGCAAGTCCATTTTGCGCATTCGCCCCGATCGCGTAGGTCAAAACGTCATTCAGATCAACATCGGTGGCCGCTACTTTGCCCGTTAATACACTTTCTTCCGTTCCAAAAACTAGCAGAGTGTCACTAGCAAACACAGGCGTGTCATTTACTCCAGCAACCACCACATCGACTTTTTGTGTCGCTTCGGCACCAACTTTATCCTTTACTGATACAACAAAGCTGTCCTTACCTTCGAAGTCCTTTCGCCCTTTATAACTAAAATATCCATCAGAATTCACAGTAACAACGCCATTCGTCGATGCACTATTTAATGAGTAAGTAAGCACATCTCCATTATCGACATCACTCGCAAACACCCTGCCCGTAATCACCGAGTCTTCAACACCTGCAACGAGACTCGAATCGGCAGAAAAAGATGGTGCTTTATTAAAGAGAGCCGCAATTCGCGCATTGGCAACCTCTTGACCATTCACTCCAGCTGTCACAACGGATAGTAAAGTAGAAGTTTCAGAGACATCATTGCCGTTGAACTCAAATGCATATTTCAAACCAACGGCGACTTTATTCAAGAACAATGATTGTGATTGTAAGGCTGATGATATGGTTCCGTTGTACGTTACAATGGCTGTCAACATTTCAGCGATAACAGTACCTTTAGCAATGGCTTTGGATGCCGCAGAACCGGTGTTTGTCTCTGTATTCAGTCTCGATGTCCAATAGTTCAAGCCATCAACATCTGCAGTACGTCCAAGAACATTAACATAAAATTTGGAGACAATTTCTTGGTTGCTTAGTGATGTGGGGTACCAGGCTCGTGAAGGTTCAACATTAAACATTTCTTGTGCAATCTGTTGAAATGTTTTTCCTTTTCCCAATTCAGAGCACCAATAATTGAAACCGTCCGCTTCAGGTGCTCGGCCAAATAGCGATACGTACAACTGAGCAACTTGTGTCCGCATTTCATGCGTAATCTTGCCCGCACCCGGAGGAGCGACTATTTTTGACTCGCTTGCGATGGACTCTTTTGTGCCAAATCCATCGATATAACTTGCAACAACTTTGATCGATTTACCGACGTCAGCTTGCGTTAAACGGTAAGTGGTTGAGGAAGCAGAAGCGATGTTGATACCGTCTCGTTGCCATTGGTAATTAACCGTGCCCATGCCATCGACATCGGCCAAGGTATGACTTGCCGTTAATAATTGATCTTGTGTTGTGGTGCCATTAATGATCACCTTACCACTGGGAACATCATTCACATTTAATACGGCAAATGTAGCAGGCGAGGTCTTGTTTTCAATGGTGCCAAATCCGTCTGTATAGCTCGTAACAACCGTCATCGCCTTTCCGACATCAGCTTGTGTGAGACTGTAAGTGATTGAAGTCGCAGAATCGATATTCACCCCATTGCGTTGCCACTGATAGTTGACGGTGCCCATGCCATAAGTCGTGTTTGCAGTTAGGATCTGACTTTGTGTTGCCGTACCTGTGATGTTCACGGTTCCGCTGGGTACAGCGTAAGCCATAACTAAATTGGAAGGTGTCAAATTGCCCTTGACCACATTATTTAAGATAGCGACCGTTTGAAATCCAATAGGACCAGAACCATCGCGATCTACTTCGACAAGAGTATTTCCACCCACTTGTGTTAGACGCGCATGACCAGTAGTATAAGGATTAGTACCGACAGCGAAGTTGGTTAGGAAAGAGGTGGGGAATAATAGTTTGTCCCCATTATTACCGGTAGCGAAATCAGTAATGGTATCTGTTGAGTAGTCACTCGATCCGCCCCACATCACGTAAAAAAAGTCAGAACCTGCACCACCAGTAATGGTGTCATTCCCCTCACGCGCCATAAAGAATTCGTTCGCTGCACTCCCTATGATTCTATCGGCATAGTTACTTCCAAGCACATTCTCGATTGAAATCAGGGTATCCAATCCAATTCCAGCACCACTTGCGCTACCTAACGTCAAATTGACAATAACCGGACCAGTGGCGCCAAAATAGCTCGCATAATCGATGCCATCGCCGCCATCGAGTGTGTCATTTCCAGTGCCACCGATGAGATAGTCATCGCCAAGTTCCCCGAAAATTTTGTCATCACCGTCGTCACCCGATAAAAAGTCACTGCCGCCGGCACCGGAAAGAATGTCATCCCCTCCTTGTCCAAAGATATCATTTGCACCATCGTCGCCCCAGATGCTGTCGGCGTAATTACCGCCCCAGACGTGCTCTATTGAAATAAGGGCATCAAGTCCCATATCTGGTGCATAAGCTGCCCCTTGTACTAGAAAGATTGAAAGCGATCCATTTGAGTCAGAATAATCTGCAGTATCTTCACCTTCACCACCGTCGAGTGTATCGTTACCAATACCGCCTGTGAGCGAATCATTGCCTTCATCGCCCTGCAAACGATCATCGCCATCTCCGCCGAACAATACATCGTTTCCAGCGCGACCTTCAATAACGTCATTACCTGCAAATCCTAAAATGGCGTCGTCAGCAGAAGTTCCGAATAAATGATCATCGAAAGACGAGGGATCATTTATTCTAGGAATAAAACCAGCTAAGTTGAAAGCGGTTAAGCTATTTTTATTAACATTGTTCAACACTGCGACTGTTTGGAATCCACCACTGCCAGTTCCATCTATGTCGATTTCAAGTAAAGTATCCGTGCCCGACTGTGTCAACCTTGCATGACCTGTAGCGAAAGGATTTTCCCCAGAAGCGTAATTCGTCAGACGCCAAGTCGGTATGCGAAAGACATCACCGTTATCACCTACAGAAAAATCAGTAATGGTGTCGATCGAAGTATCGCTGGAGTAATTCCAGACATAAAAGCTGTCTTGCCCACCGCCACCAGTAATCGTGTCATTTCCAGGTGCGCCGAGGAAGACTTCGTTCGCCATACTACCCACGATCCTGTCGGC
>JAYVHZ010000498.1:0-6556 GCA_043770645.1 Undibacterium sp.
ACAACCCGATACAAGACATAAGTCGCCAGCAGACTTAGCCCAAACATGCCGCCTATACCTACCCACGACTTGACTGATATGCCCCAAGCTTCAAATAGACGAATCAAGGCATTCATGAGCGGCTTATGCACCAAATACAGAGCGTAAGACCATAAGGCTAAGATCGATGCGCCAGGAATACGCCAACGATACAAATACGAATTGGGGCTAAGTCCTGCCAAGGTCAACAAGACGAATCCGGCAGCTAATAAGCTATAGCCAAAAGTCGTGGTGAACCACAAAAAACCTTGTCCATCCACATAGCTATAGAAGGTAAATAAGTACATCGCAACGGCAGTCAAGATGGCGCCACCCAACAAACTCAAGTGACCATGTTTGAGAGTACGCGTCCATATTTGCGAATGAAAATTCTTCAGCATAGCCAGCGCAACGCCGGGCAACAATTCATCGAAGCGACACCAAGTTGAATAGTAGATATGCACGTAATACTGGGTAAAATCGTCACCGACTTGTTGCCACATTAGATAACGCATACACGCAGCACCTACCATTGCACCGAACAATACCAACCACATTGCACGCACAGATTTTAAATAGGCGATCGTCGCGATCGCGGCGATCGGCAAGACCACATAAAACTGCTCTTCAATGCTGAGTGACCACGCATGCGAAAACGCGGAACCTGGTTTTAAATCAAAATTCTGTGTAAATGTTAAGAACTTCCACAACGGTGTTACGGCATTACCGCCCGCCTCAATCGGAAATAAAAAATAGATCGCGAGTACCACATAAAAATTAGGCAAGGTGCGCAACGCACGGCGGATATAAAACGTCTTGAGAGAAAACCCATGTTCACTTTTTAAGCCTGAAAATATTTGATTTCCAATCAAATAGCCACTCAGAACAAAAAACAAATCAACACCAACCCAACCGATCTCACTTAAAAATCCAAAGCTCGGTTCATGGCTAACGAATACCATATAGTGATACATTAAGACCAGCAAAATCGCGCTGGCACGCAGCGTATCAAGGCCGTTGATACGTGAGGAAATTGGATGAGAATTCATGACATAGAGGACAAATGCGAAGTGTGCAATTGTCCTCTATTTGTGGAAGATTTTTTGGCTAGTTCAGCCTTATTCGTCACTGTGTTTTCGCGTTTCAGCACACGCCTGGCCCAGATCACTGATAGCGCTTCAGACTACGTTCCAAATGGGGTGCCAGCATTTGCGGCGAATTGATCGACATGCCCAACTCGTTCAACAATCCATCTTGAATGCCATACACCCAGCCATGGACTTCTACCGACTGTCCGCGATCCCAAGCATCTTGAATGATCGTGGTTTGACAGACATTCACAACCTGCTCGATCACATTCAATTCACACAAGCGATCGACACGCTCTTTTTCAGGTAAAACTTCACCTAAATATTTCTCATGTTTTTGATGCACATCCTGCACATGGCGTAGCCAGTTGTCTGCCAAACCAACACGACGACCAGTCAAAGCAGCTTGCACGCCACCACAACCGTAGTGACCACAAACAATGACATGTTTAACCTTTAGAACATCGACGGCAAATTGCAACACGGACAGGCAATTCAAATCAGAATGCACAACCAAATTAGCGATATTGCGATGGACGAACAATTCACCCGGTAACAATCCCAATAATTCATTGGCTGGCACCCGGCTGTCCGCGCAACCTATCCAGAGATACTCTGGACTTTGCTGTTCCGCGAGCTTCTTGAAAAAATTCGTATCCCGGCTACGGATCTCGGCCGCCCAACTACGATTATTTTCAAATAGTTGTTCAGGGGTGACACTACCGCGTATGACTTCTCTCATTTTGCTCCTTTACTATGTTTACAGACGACATTTTACCTTTTTTAGATGGCTTAATCGACTTTAGCGGCACGAGAACAGAGTCTTAAAATGCTTGATCCGAAAAAAAACGCAGATAAAAATTTATCTGCGCTTCTTTTTATCCTCAAAAAATTCGATTTAATCAAAGATTTTTTTGACCTTATCCATCCATGATTTGCTTTGCGGACTATGCTTCGAACCACCTTCGACCGTCAATTGTTCAAAGCTACGCAACAAGTCTTTTTGCTTATCCGTCAGTTTCACTGGCGTTTCGATCACGACATGACAGAACAAATCACCTGCATAACCGGAACGTACTCCTTTCACGCCTTTGCTACGCAGACGGAAAGTTTTGCCCGATTGAGTACCTTCAGGAATCGTGAAAGTTGCCTTACCACTCAAGGTCGGCGCTTCGATATCACCGCCTAAAGTCGCCTTAACGAAGGAAATTGGAATTTCACAATGTAAATCATCGCCTTCGCGCTGAAAAACCTGATGCGGTTTGATATGAATCTCTACATACAAGTCACCCGGAGGTCCGCCATTGATGCCTGGCTCACCATTACCTGAAGATCGAATGCGCATGCCGTTGTCGATACCAGCAGGAATTTTCACTTCCAGCGTTTTATTGCGTTTAATGCGGCCTGTACCATTACATGGATTACATGGATCGGTAATCATTTTGCCTGTGCCATGGCACTTAGGACAGGTTTGTTGAATACTGAACAGACCCTGTTGCATACGCACCTGACCATGCCCACCGCAAGTGGTACAAGTCACGGGTGAAGTACCAGGCTTCGCACCAGAGCCATGACAGGTATCACAACCATCATAGCTAGGCACGCGAATTGTGGTATCAAAACCGTTGGCTGCCTGCTCTAAAGTAATTTCAAGGTTGTAACGCAAATCGGCGCCGCGATACACTTGCGGACCTGCACTGCGACCACGACCACCACCGAAAATATCACCAAAAATATCACCGAAGGCATCGGCAAAACCAGCATTGCCGCCGCCTCCGCCACCACCCATATTAGGATCAACACCAGCATGACCATAACGGTCGTAAGCTTCGCGTTTTTGCGGATCAGACAGCATTTCGTAGGCTTCTTTGCCTTCTTTAAACTTTTCTTCCGCAGTCTTACTATCCGGATTGCGATCCGGATGAAATTTCATCGCCAGCTTGCGATAAGCCTTTTTCATTTCGTCTTCTGAGGCATTTTTCGCAATACCCAGAATTTCGTAAAAATCACGCTTCGCCATCTCGATTACACCTTGTTTTTATTGAAGTTAGTTTCACTGCTCAATGCAAAGTCATACCGCAAAGGCGCAGAGCCCGCAGAGTAAGCTTTTTTGCTTTTCTCAGCGTTCTCTGCGCCTCTGCGGCTTGCTTTCGCTTTACTATTATTTACCGTCTTTGACTTCTTTAAAATCAGCATCCACCACGTCGTCATCTTGTGGTTTTGCATCGGCACCAGGTGCTGCACCTGCAGCACCACCAGCAGCGGCTTGTTGTGCTTGCATGTCTGCGTACACTTTTTCGCCTAACTTTTGCGACGCGGTAGACAAGTTGCCGAGCTTAGTATCGATCTCTGCTTTGTCGCCAGATTTCAAGACCTCTTCCAACTCTTTGATTGCTGCTTCAATTTTTTCTTTTTCGCCAGCGTCTAACTTATCGCCGTGCTCGGCTAAAGCTTTCTTGGTCGAGTGAACTAATGCATCACCTTGATTACGGGATTCAGCGAGTTCTTTGACTTTTTGATCTTCCTCGGCATTCAATTCAGCGTCTTTCACCATTTTTTGAATTTCTTCTTCAGTCAAACCTGAGTTTGCCTTAATAGTGATTTTGTTTTCTTTACCAGTTGCTTTGTCTTTTGCGCCTACATGCAAAATACCGTTGGCATCGATATCGAAAGTCACTTCAATTTGTGGTGTGCCACGTGAAGATGGTGGAATACCTTCTAAGTTGAATTCTCCCAAACCTTTGTTACGTGCAGCGATTTCGCGTTCACCTTGGAACACTTTAATCGTTACTGCTGGTTGGTTGTCATCCGCAGTCGAGAATACTTGGCTGAACTTGGTTGGGATCGTGGTGTTCTTTTGAATCATCTTGGTCATCACGCCGCCCAAAGTCTCGATACCCAAAGACAAAGGTGTTACGTCCAACAACAACACGTCTTTACGATCGCCAGACAAAACAGAACCTTGAATCGCTGCACCAACCGCAACCGCTTCATCAGGATTCACGTCTTTACGTGGTTCTTTGCCGAAGAATTCTTTGACCAACTCCTGAACCTTAGGCATACGAGTCATACCACCAACCAAGATGATGTCATCGATGTCTGTGGTTTTGACACCCGCATCTTTGATCGCCATACGGCATGGGTCCATCGTCTTCTGGATCAATTCTTCAACCAAAGCTTCCAATTTTGCACGTGTAATTTTCAAATTCAAATGCACTGGTGCGCCATTTGCCATCGCGATGTATGGCTCGTTGATTTCTGTTTGCTGTGAGCTAGACAATTCTATCTTCGCACGTTCTGCAGACGCTTTGATACGTTGCAAAGCGATAGGATCTTTGGACAAATCCAAACCATTGATCTTTTTGAATTCGTCGATGATGTAATCGATGATGCGTTGATCGAAATCTTCACCGCCCAAGAAGGTATCGCCGTTCGTGGACAATACTTCAAATTGCATTTCGCCATCCACGTCAGCGATTTCAATGATGGATACGTCGAAAGTACCACCGCCCAAATCGTAGACTGCAATCTTGCGATCACCTTTTTCTTTTTTATCTAAACCGAACGCCAACGCAGCAGCAGTTGGTTCGTTGATGATACGTTTTACGTCCAGACCTGCGATACGACCTGCATCCTTAGTTGCTTGACGTTGTGCATCATTGAAATAAGCTGGAACCGTAATGACCGCTTCAGTAACTTCTTCGCCGAGATAATCCTCAGCAGTTTTTTTCATCTTGCGCAAAACTTCTGCGGAAATTTGTGGTGGCGCTAATTTTTTATCACGCACGGACACCCATGCATCGCCATTGTCTGCTTTAGAAATAGTGTAAGGCATCAAAGCGATGTCTTTTTGCACTTCTTTTTCGTCAAACTTACGACCGATCAAACGCTTCACCGCATACAACGTATTTTTTGGATTCGTGACAGCTTGACGCTTAGCAGATGCACCGACGAGGATCTCGCCATCTTCTTGATAAGCGATGATCGATGGCGTGGTGCGCGCACCTTCTACGTTTTCAATCACTTTTGGTTGGCCATTCTCCATCACTGCTACGCAAGAGTTGGTTGTACCTAAATCAATACCGATCATTTTTCCCATGATATTTCCCTATCCTAAAATTGTATTTTTAAACTTGGTGAGCACTAATTTGAGTCTGAATTGCTGAAGATAATTAGCACTAAGGCAAAACTAGCAACCTCATTCATGACGCATTGCGCTCGTCTATTTCTGATGTGTGGCAATAACCTGCATTTTCAAGGGTTTTTTCGCAGTTTCTTTATGCTTTTGTGCGATTCACCTATGATTTACCGACTATTTACCAACCATTCACTACTAAGTTCTTACTTAGGCTGAGCCACAGTAACTAAAGCTGGACGCAATAAGCGGTCGGCAATCGTGTAACCTTTTTGCAAAACTGTCACTATCGTGTTCGCTTCTTGCTCTGCAGGCACCATAGAAACAGCTTGATGTTTACTTGGATCAAGCTTATCGCCCTGCTGTGGATTGACTTCTAAGAGGCGATTCTTTTCAAACGCTGCATTTAGCTGCTTTAGCGTCATTTCCACGCCTTCTTTGATCGACTCTACAGTTTGAGTTTCGACCCGTAAGCCCATTTCCAAACTGTCTTTCACCGGCACCAATGACTCAGCAAAACTTTCAATCGCAAATTTGTGCGCTTTTGAAATATCTTCTTGCGCACGGCGACGAATGTTTTCGCCTTCGGCTTTGGCACGCATGAAAGCATCTTGCAACTCCAATACTTTTGCTTCCAACTGGGTCAAGGTTTCGGCTGAAACACCTGGCTCAATGACCGCTTCAGGCTCAACCTGATTTTGCGCGGCAGCAGCTTGTAAAGCTTCAAGGTCAATTGATGTTGCTATTGTTTCAGTATTTTCTACTGGTTTATCTTGCTCTTGCATTAACAATCTCCATAAATATCAAGCATTGCCCATACAAATGAGGTGGGTATTTCACAATTCAAGAGTCAAAAGTGCATTTTTTAACTAAAAAAATAGAAGAGCTTGTTGCCAGCACAAAACCGAATGACAAAAATTACCAATCAACAACACACTTAATTACTTTTAGTACAAAAAAGCCTAGCAGCCATGCCGAATTGAAGGTCAAGTGGCGTAAAATTGAGGACTTTCTTCGTCAATATCAATATGAGCAGGAATCCACATGATTTTAGTGACAGGCGGTGCAGGTTTCATAGGCTCAAACTTTGTCGTCGATTGGTTGGCACAAAGTGATGAAGCAATTATCAACGTTGACAAGCTCACCTATGCTGGCAATCTAAATAATCTTTCCAGCTTAAAAAATGATGCGCGCCATATTTTTGTTCATACGGACATCAGTGATCGCGAGCTGATCAACCGCCTATTGCAAGAACATCAACCACGAGCGGTTATCCATTTTGCCGCAGAAAGCCATGTTGACCGTTCGATTCATG
>JAYVHZ010000499.1:0-2816 GCA_043770645.1 Undibacterium sp.
GTATGAACCAGCAATTGATCCGTTCGGAAATTTGTATCGTTGGTGATGGCGCTGTTGGTAAAGCGGCTGCTTTGGGTTTGTCGCAGGCTGGCTTGTCGGTGGTGTTATTGCGTGGCGGGGCAGTCGGTAGTCCGGCTGAAGTGACGCCTGATTGGGATGTGCGGGTGTTCGCACTGAATCATATTGCACACGATTTGCTGGATTCTTTAAAAGTGTGGGGTGCGCTTGATGCATCTCGGCTTGCGCCAGTGACCGCGATGCAGATCCATGACGCAGCTGAAACGGGAACCGGTAAGCTCGATTTTGATGCGTATGGCGCGTATATCAACGAGCTGGCATGGATTGTGGAAGATAAGAATCTGAATCAGGCTTTGGATAGTGCATTGCGTTTCGCGCCAAATATCCAATTCGTCGATGGCCGTGCAGAAAAGTTAACGGCGGGTGTTGAATTTGCCAGTATCGAATTGACAGACTCGCGGGTCATCGAGGCGCAATTGATCATTGGTGCGGATGGTGCGCAATCATGGGTGCGTGGGCAAGCGGATATTGGTTTAGATTATCGCTCTTACGGGCAGCAAGGCGTGGTGACGAATTTTGCGTGTGAAAAGCCGCATCATGGCATCGCGCGTCAATGGTTTGTGGAGGGGCAGGGTATCATTGCTTTGTTGCCTTTGTCTGGCAATCAAGTGTCTTTAGTATGGTCTGCGCCTGATTTATTGGCGGCGGATTTGTTGCGTGAGTCTTTAACCTCGTTGGCTGAGCGTTTGGCGATTTATGCTTCTCAAGATTTAGGCAATTTGACGCCTTTGCAGCCAGAGGTAGTAAAAGCGTTTCCGTTACGTTTGATTCGTCCGCATAATATGGTCGCGGCGCGGTTGGCTTTGATTGGGGATGCTGCTCATGCGGTTCATCCTTTGGCTGGTCATGGGATGAATTTGGGTTTTGGTGATGTTCAGGATTTGCTGCGTATTTTGCGTGAACGTGAAGCGCATAGAGATTGTGGTGATGCACGGATTTTGGCGAGATATCGTCGCGCGCGTAATGAGGGCGTCGCATTGATGCAAATGACGACAGATGGTCTCGCGCGTCTCTTTGGTAGCGAATTTCCTGCCGCTCGTCTGATGCGTAGCGTGGGAATGAACTTACTAAACCAATTGCCAGTCTTAAAAAGAAAGCTAATTTCCCATGCGATGGGAAAATAACTCAAATATGAATTTAATTTTGAAAGTGATTATGAAAAAGAATTTTTTTACACTCGCGATATCGGCTCTGGTTTTCACGGCAGCACAGGGCTTAGCGCAAGCACAGACACAAACTGAGGCTTATATTAAGAAGATGATCGCGACCAATCTCTCTGGCGGCGTCAATGTTGATTCTGTGACTAAAACGCCTTATGGTGGTTTATACGAAGTGCGCATGGGTACTGAGATTGTGTATACCGATGAGAAAGCTAAATACATCTTTGTCGGCAGCATCATTGATGTCAAGGGTACGGTCAATTTTACGAAACAGCGTACTGATGAATTGAATCGCTTGAATTTTTCTGAGTTACCTTTGGATGCTGCAGTGAAGTATGTGAAAGGTGATGGTAAGCGTGTGATCGCAATTTTTGAAGATCCAAATTGCGGCTATTGCAAAAAATTTAGAAAGACTTTGCAGAGCGTCGATAATATTACTATTTACACTTTTATGTATAACATCTTGTCAGATGACTCTATCGCTAAGTCGCGTGATATCTGGTGTTCTGCTGATCGTAGTAAGGCGTGGGATGAGTGGATGATGAATGGCAAAGTTGCGCCGACCGCCGCAGCAAATTGCAAAACGCCACATGACCAAGTGCTCGCCTTAGGTCGGAAACATCGCGTCACCGGCACACCAACCGTGATCTTCGCTGATGGCTCGCGTTTGCCAGGCATGGTTGATATGAAAGTGATGGAAGACAAATTTGCTAGTTTAAAAACGCCTGCGCTTGCGGCTAAGTGATACATCATGCGTGATGATTTTTTCTGCTGCGGTATTTTGTTAGCTGCAGGTCAGGGAAAACGATTCGATCCTAGTGGAAGGCAGCATAAACTTTTGCAAGTGCTGCCTTCTGGTCAAAATGTTGTTAGCGCCAGTGCGCTTAATTTACAGCAAGTGTTGCCCCGAAGTTGGGCTGTGCTTGCTGATCAATCTCTTGCAATTCAAGCCTTGCTGCAGGCACTCAATTTCCCTACCTACTTTTGCGCGGACGCAGCTTTAGGAATGGCGCATTCGCTTCGTACCGGTATCGAACAACTTCCGGCCGATGCAGAGGCATTCGTCATCGCTTTGGCTGATATGCCCTTCGTTTCATTGCAAAGCTTGATGGCGATTCGTGATGGTTTGGCTGAAGGTGCGGATATTGTGGTGCCAGTTTATCGTGGTCAGCGCGGAAATCCCGTTGGTTTTTCTAGAAAATATTTGCCTCAGTTATTCAATTTGAGTGGTGATCGCGGCGCACGTCAACTATTGCAAACGCAACTCGTGACTGAAATTGATGTGGATGATCCTGGCATTTTGCAAGACATTGATCGTCCAGAGGATTTGTCTACTTAGGACTTACGCAAAACAGACGCTAGCGTCGTTGCTGTCGGCTCGTCGTACAATTGTACTGTCTTCGGCGACACGCCTAGCTAGCGCAATTTTGCGTAAGTCCTATAAGTCTGAAGTGTTGTTATAAATAAAACCATTCAGGAAGACTTCTCACTCCCCCGTCGCCTTTTGCAAAGCCCTGAGTTTGTCTTTCTTACTTGGGCGTTTTCCTTTGATGCCGCCATTTGGATCGAGTGGACGAG
>JAYVHZ010000500.1:0-2247 GCA_043770645.1 Undibacterium sp.
CGTGTACAAAACGGTGATGCTGTGCGTAGAAAACTCGAAGAATTGGGAATTACCGAACAAGATGTAGCCGATGCCATCAAATGGGCTCGCAGCGCTCCCGCTTGAATCCATGCCGAAACCAGCTACCTACACATTGAGAGTAGTGCTTGATACCAATGTTTTGCTCTCGGCTTTGGTATTTACGGGCGGCACGATGGCGCGATTTCGTGGGCTTTGGGAGAGTGGCAAGATTACTCCCTATACCTCTAAAGAAGCAACTAAGGAGTTGATGCGTGTACTAGCATACAAGAAGTTCAAGCTAAGTTCTCAAGACCAAGATGGTTTGCTGGCAGATTATTTGCCATATGCACAAGTAGCAGATGTTTTGTTTGTTGTTCCACCTAGCTTGCCTATTTGTCGTGATCCATTGGATCAAATGTTTCTGAAACTCACTGCGGCGAGTAAATCGGATGTTTTGATAACTGGTGATCAAGATTTGTTGGTATTGGCTAACGAGCCAAACCTGTCTTTTCAAATCTTAAAACCTGTTGATTTTTTGAAGCAATATCAATTTTTGCCCATGTAACATGTGTAACGTAAAGTCTAAAGGTCTTCGCTATGGAAATTGAACTACCTAAGTCGGGCAATAAGGCTGAATCCAAAAAAATTACAATTAATCAAAAGCTAGTTTTGATAGGTGCAAATGGCTCTGGAAAATCAAGATTAGGTGCTTGGCTAGAGACAAAATATGGTGAAAATGGTTGGCGAATCAGTGCACAAAAGTCCTTAGAAATTCCAGATGCTTTTACATTTTCCTCAGAGATAAAAGCCTACAACGAGTTGGCTTATGGCAACGAAAGTTGGAGTTTGAGCAATAGATCACCCCATAAATATGCATCGAATCCAACTGGTAAAAATGTGACTGACTTTGAAGGATTATTAAAGTTACTTTATGCTAAGGATGCAGTGCATGCTAAGAAAGTTCGTACTGCTGCTGAATCAAATCAATATTTAAGAGACAATTTTGAATCATCACAATTACAGAGATTGAAATCAATCTGGGAAAATATCCTTCCGCACCGTCACCTTGATATTGAATTAACGGGCGAACTGAAAACTAAGCTGACAACAACCGCAGGAGAAATCTTAAGTTACATGTCAAGTGGCATGTCCGATGGTGAACGCGTAATGTTTTATTTGTTGGGTAAATGTCTGGTAGCACCCGAAAACGCTGTACTCATTATTGATGAGCCTGAAATACACCTTCATCCAACTGTCCGTGATGCACTTTGGACATCCATAGAGACTGAGCGTTCGGATTGTAAATTTATTTACATAACACACGATATTGCTTTCGCATGCGGACGTATGGAAGAGCAAGCTGTTTGGTTAAAATCTTTCGATGGTGTAAATTGGGAATGGCAGCTAGTGACTCAAACTGAAGGCTTGCCAGCGAATTTAACTTTGGAATTGCTGGGTTCGCGGCAACCAATATTGTTTGTCGAAGGTACAAAAAATGGCACTGATCACCGTCTGTACCGTGCTTTGTATCCTGATTTCCACGTGATTCCCTGTGGCGGCTGTGAGCAAGTAGCTCAATATGTTGGAGCTGCTGCACATTTGCAAAGTTTTAACCATATTAATCCTATGGCGATAGTTGATGCTGATAATCGCAGCACCGAAGAAATTGAAAGTCTAAAAAATAGATACATCTATTCGCTAAATGCTGCAGAAATTGAAAATTTGTTTTGGTGTCCTGAGGTGTTAAAAGTTATGAACGAGCTTGAAGAATGCGTCGATTCAGAAGCTTCCGCTCAGGCGAATGTATTGCGAGGAATTTCTGAAAAGTTAGATATTGAAATATTACCTGCATTGATCAAGAAAAAAATACAAAGAAAATTAACACTCACCAAATCAAAAGATATTAATGAAATAAAAAATCAATTAGTACAACTATCAGAAATGAATGTAGATGAAGAATGTCGATTGATGAAAGAAGAAATACTGACTGCTATTCGCAGTAATGACTGGCCTTATTTGATACGGACTATTGAAAAGAAAAGTCTGCCGCGCGATATTGCGGAAAAATTTCGATTTAGTGGTGATGGGTATATTGACAAAGTATTAACGTACTTGTGCAGTAAGGATAAAACTAAACAGACAAAAATGAGAAGTGCATTTTTTAATTACATTCCAGTATTACCGCTAGCAAATTAATCATAAACATAAAAATCAAAATTCATGTCCCACCAAAAAATCCTCATCCTC
>JAYVHZ010000501.1:0-6016 GCA_043770645.1 Undibacterium sp.
GATTTAGCATTTTCTAAAGCGAATTGTGTGTTGCGCAATTCTTCATTTTGTAGCTCTAGTTCAATTTGATGTACGCGTAGGTCGTGCACAATAGAGATCATAGTCTCTGTCGGCATCGTTGCTAAGTTTTCAGGCAAGCGCGAGGCTTTCTTGTGCATGATCGCTTCAGCCGAAGTGCGCAGCGCTTGCCAGGGTTCAAGCGCAGATGCTGGCTCTGCGATCAAGCTTGATTTATTTTCGGAAGTATTTGGATCACTCATAGGGCACCCGTCTCTTTTGGCCGTTCGGTGGTGGCAATGGCATACATTTTTCCTTCTTCATTAATCAAGGCCGATGAGATAATTGACACGGTTTTGATTTTGCCATCCCGGGTGAGGCGTTCAGTGATATAGGCTTCTAACATTTCTGCTTTGCTCAGTTGTGTCAAGGTAGTCAATGCGCCCTCGCGCAATGATTCGGGAATGCGTTCACGTACATTCATACCGAGTGCTTCTGGTTCGCTCCAGCCATACAATCGCACCGCGCCCGCGTTCCATGCGATGGTTTTGCCATCAAGATCTTGGACGGTAATGGCATCATGCGCATCCCGCACCACCACGGCTAAGCGCAACAAATTATTGGCATTGGCGAGTTCACTTTCGATTTTCTTTCGCTCGTTGATGTTAATAAACGAGATGACCGCGCCCTCAATCACATTCGTAAGCGTACGGTAAGGCTGTATACGCATGGTGAACCAAGTAGTGTCTGTGGTTTGAACTTCGATTTCTTTTTGCCCCAAGGTGTCGAGTACCTCTTTTATATCGACTACCAAGCTGGTATAGCCGACGAGGTTAGAGACAATATGCGCAACCGGCCTACCCATATCACTCTCGATTAAATTGATAATTTTGCTGGCTGCTGGGGTAAAGCGCAAAACACGTAATTGAAAATCAACAAACACGGTGCCTATACCCGTGCCGGCTAAGAGATTGTTCATATCGTTATTCACACGCGACAAATCCATTACCTTGGTTTGCAATTCGTTATTCACGGTACAGAGTTCTTCATTCACCGACTGCAGCTCTTCTTTCGAGGTTTCTAACTCTTCATTGGTTGACTGCAATTCTTCATTGACCGACTGCATTTCTTCATTTGACGATTTAAGTTCTTCGTTGGCGCTTTCGAGTTCTTCTTGCGCGCTTTGCAGATATTCATCTTTTGCTCGCAACTCTTGTTTAAGTGCATTGATCCGCGCCTCGGTATCAGGTGCATCCGCTGTAGCCCCTGCTAGAGGCGCCTCAGACGCAAAGTTCGACCCGACTGCCCCATTTGAGGTGTTGTTTGCCTGCAGTGCTGCCTCGTCTAGCATGACTAAGTACAATGTTGTTTTCAGCATGTTGCCAGTCGCCGTCGCGCCGTTTGCCACAATCTGAACAGACAGATCAACACTGGTAAAATGGCCATTGGTTTTTACCTGCAAACCCCTGACTTGCGTCGCTTCTTGTGTCAGTGCAGCACGGTTCAATGCAGTCGAGAGACTAGGACGCAAACCTTCTCTTGCCATCTTTAAAATATTTTGTACACCCGCTTCGCCGGGACTGGGTTCTAAGTACATGCCGGTGCGGCCATGCAGGTATAAGATAACTCCCTGGGCATCGACTAAAACACAGGCCGGAGCGAGGTGGCGCAAGATGGCTTGTTCAGTCAACTCACGCAGGGGTAATTTGATCGGGAATGCTGTTTTACTAGATGTAACACTTGGCATGACTACCTCAGTCGGGCTGATCGCAGGTATAAACTGCCCTAAAGCTCGGCGCTGCAATCCCACCAAATCTTCCTTGCGTTGGTATAGCTTGGCCTTGCGATCGAGCACTGTAAACAAGGATTCAAATTCACCGATACCTTCCGAAGTGCCTAAAAACAGCATACCCTTGGGCTTAAGTGCGTAGTGAAACAGGGGAATAAGTTTTTTCTGCAACTCTGGCCCGAGGTAAATCATTAAGTTGCGACAACTGACGAGATCAAGCCTAGAAAATGGGGGATCTTTGATCAGATCTTGCTCCGAAAACACCAAGAGATCACGTATACCTTTGTGGATGCGATAGCTAGTACCACTGGCTTCCAGTGTAAAAAAACGCGCCAGCCTTTCGGGTGTGATATCGGCAGCAATACTGGCTGGGTAAATGCCGGCGCGGGCGATGGCAATGGCGCGACTGTCGATATCGGTCGCAAACACTTGCACACTGTGAACCTGCTTGTTCTTTTCCATGTGCTCTACCAGCAAGATAGCGAGCGAATACGCTTCTTCCCCGGTTGAGCAACCAGTTACCCAAAGGCGTATCGTTTCATCTGCCGGTTTATCACGAAACAATTTGGGTATCACCTGTTCTTCCAGAACAGCAAATACATCAGGATCACGAAAGAAATTGGTGACGCCGATCAAGAAATCACGAAATAATGCCTCGATCTCAGCTGGGGTCTGCTGGCAATACTTGACGGAGGAATCAAGCGTATTAATTTGATGCACCGCCATGCGCCGCTCTATGCGGCGGCAAATAGTGCTGGGCTTATACAGCGAAAAATCATGCCCCGTTTGGGCGCGCACCAGGACGAAAATTTTCTTCATGGCGCTGGCGGATTTTTCGGTGATGGAAAAATCGGTGTGCGCTATCCGGGTAAACGCGTGTTTTGTATACGCCATGAGTTGGCTGACCATCGCCTCTGGTGCTAATTGGTAATCCACCATGCCGGTAGCAATGGCGCTCGCTGGCATACCATCAAACTCGGCCGAGGTGATATCTTGCGCTATGACGATGCCGCCCCCTTCTTTGATCGCGCGAATACCTAGTGCGCCATCGCTGCCAGTGCCAGAGAGCACAACACCAATGGCGCGTTCACGCTGATCATCGGCCAAGGAGACAAAGAAATAATCGATAGGCAGGCGCAGCCCGCGCGCGACCAAGGGCGGCAACAATTGCAAGCAGCCATGTGCAAATGCCATATAGCAATTGGGCGGGATGATATACACACAATTCATTTGCACTGGCATCCCATCTTCCACCTCAAACACGCGCATGTGGGTATAGCGGCGAATCAGCTCCGACAGTAAACTTTTATGATCGGGCGCCAGGTGTTGTACCAGCACAAACGCCATGTCTGCCTCTTGGTCTTTTGGCATGCCAGAAAAAAACGCTTCAAAAGCCGCCAAACCACCGGCCGAAGCGCCTATGCCGACTATGGGGAAAGTGGTCGGTTCGCCTACGGGAATTGCTATACCAATCGCTGGGGTTTGTTCGGTCGCTGTATTTGCGCCATTTTTCTCTGTTAATAGCAGAGACGCTGTTGCTGCTTTCTTGCTAGGCATTGCTCGATCCTAGGACTGATGGTGTGATGTGGCAGATATCGACATTTTTGATACTGACCAAGTATAGCCCTAGTGTGCGAAAGCACTTGCATTTTTTTAACTAAATTTTCCTTGATTAGAGTGTGTTGACGTATCTATTTACAACGAGGAAAAATCGAAGCCAAGTCTTGATATCGCACTGAAAACCAAAGAGATAGGGAGTGGTAGCTTTGCCCCTGTGTTCGCCACAGCCGGTGTTAGTACCAAGATTCAAGATTCGCATCGGCAGCAAATCCGCCTCACTGAACGTCAACACTTGAAGACGCCTAAAAATGTTGACATCTACGCGCTATGGAAACTCGACAAACAAAGTCAATTGCGATTTGCGCTGAATAATCTTCTTAGTGGAAAAGCCTATGATTCACTCACCTACGCCAGCCTCGGCAACGCCAGGAGTCAATCCGTACGGGATGTACCAACAGCACGCAACTGAATGTTAATGTTGCAGTTACATCACCAAATACCTTGCGGACAAAACCAAGCGTCGGCCGACACGCTTGGTTTTGTTATCTTGCTCTAATTTTTGACGCGTTCCATTTTCAATACCGCAGGTCCTTGATGCAAGGTGACGCTATTTGCCATCGGCTCATCGGCATCAAATTCAAAGCTGGCATCAACGACAGTGATGCGGAATTTATTGGGGCTGATGGCAATCATCTCCGCACCTGGTTGTCCTTTTGGAATAATGTCGAGACCACCCTTCTTATTGCGCACGACTTCCACGCTAAACTGTGGATGCGCATATTTGCCAAGCACGCGATTCATCTGTGCCTCGTTTAGTTGCACGCTTGGTGTATCTACTGGTAAATCAGCGATTTTTTTCCATAGTTCACCCGTTTGATTTCCTTGTGGATGAAATTCGAGACCACTCACTTTTCCTTGTGCATCGCGTTCCACTTTGAACCATGAAAGTATGTCTCCGGCTACGCCCAAACGCTCTCCGGCTGCAGTGATTAAGTTAACTTGTTGCCCACCCTGACGTTGCGTTGTCAGTTCGTTGCCGACTAGGCGTATCGTACGATTGACGCCATCTCTGGAGAAAACGCCTTGCACGCTTTTCAATTCCTCTTCCTTCCATTTGGCAGGTTTGAGTACCGCAAATGGTGCGCCGAGTGCGCTGGCAGCAAGTTGCAAATAATAGGGTTTTGCGCGTTCATCCGAGTTATTGATTTGCACCACGCTGATACCGCTCTCTGGGAAATAGATGAGGTTAGAGATGAAGCCATTGATGCCACCGCTATGCCATAAAGCTGATTTTCCTTGTACTTCACGTTTGATCAAAGCGAAACCATAGTTGTCTTTGATCGCAGCACCTTGTGGTGTTGTCATTTGTTGATACGACGCAGCCGACAAGACTTTACCGCCATGCAGTGCTTCATTCCATTGCCACATGTCTTTGACACTTGATACCAGCGCGCCAGCACCTTGCGGGACGGTCATGCTAAGGGGCTCGGACGGGGCCACGCCGCCAATGCTATTTTGGGTATAACTGCGCACTAAGCCTTTGGTTGGGAAGTCAGGGTTTTCCCATCCTGTGTCTTTCAAATTCAGTGGCTTAAACAAAAGCTCATCGAGCGCCTGATCCCAGCGCTTACCTGTAATCTTCTCGATGACCGCACTGAGCAGGATGTAGCCGGAATTGGAATACCGTGATCCTGCACCGGGAGCAAAATCGACTGGAGTTACTGAGATTAATTTGATCAAATCTTCCGTGGTCGAATCTATTTTCTGTGTTTTTTCAATAAAGTCTGGTGCACGCGTGATGTCGCCTACCCCAGCAGTGTGGTTGAGCAATTGACGCAAACTGATCTTGTCACCATCCGGATATTTAGGGTAATACTTTGAGAGCGGATCATCCAGCGTCGCTTTGCCTTGATCCATCAATTTGAGTAATGCAGCTGCAGTGAATTGTTTACTGACTGAACCAATACGTAATTTGTGCTGTGGAAGTAAGCTCGTTCCGAATTCTATGTCTGCCATACCACGAGCTGCGCTACAAATGAGTTCACCTTTACGTGCCAACAAGATGACAGTACCTGGACCATCTTGCGGTTTATCTTTTAAGACATTTGCACATTCTGAAGAAAGAGATTTTGTGCTTGGAAGAGCCGCTTTTGTATTGTCTGCATACGCATTTGAAGTAAGGAGCCCGCATGCAATCATGCTAGCTAACAAAAAGCGCTTGGAAGGAAATTGGGTGGATGTTTGTTTCATGTTTACACTCTTTTCTATTAAGTTTTGGGCTGCACTAATTTTGCAGTCGCTATGGTAGCGATGAACTTTAAACGATCATTGAGTTTGAGATAAACATAGAAGAAAACAGCATGAAATGCTCTTTTTTGCGCAGGAGTGGGTTCACAAAGAACAAAAAACCGAGATTGTCGATTAGGCCATGGTAGTCATAATTCTGAGATTTGTCGACGTGTGGTTTTTACCAAAAGACGAAAGGCTTTGCCAGAAATAAAGGATTTCGTGTTCACAATGGAGAAACCGCAAAAAACCTATTTGGCGTCTACATTTGAACCCAGATTTTCTATTAGGCGCGTCTTCGACGCTATTTGAGCGCTGGCGGCGCATTTTCGGTCATTTTTTTCGTTCTTCGTTGCAAATAGCTAGCTATTTGCGCCTCATTCA
>JAYVHZ010000502.1:0-10000 GCA_043770645.1 Undibacterium sp.
GGTCTGCAACCCAGACCTTCTGCGAAAACATTTGGGCCGCAAAAAGACTGCAGGGATTGAAGAGTTAGCAATGTCGGTAGCTTTGCATTTTCCTCCGGATAAACCAAATAGTAGCCAGTTTGTTCTGGCAGACTTAGATTTAAGGGAACGACTAATTTACCGCTATCGAGATGATTTTGTATCATATACCGAGGAATGAGAGCCGTACCCAAACCCGCGATCGCTGCTTCGATCAACATGGTGAATAATTCATAACGCGCACCGTTGACTGCACTGACATCATTGGCATGCTGATGCAGTTCAAACCACCGTCGCCAGTCTTCTAAGCGAGTACTTAAATGGAGCAAAGGCATACTTGCTAACTCTTCAATCCCTGCAGTCTTTTTGCGGCCCAAATGTTTTCGCAGAAGGTCTGGGTTGCAGACCGGTATTGCATGATCTTCGGCCATCAAATAATCGCCAGTAGTACCAGGCCATAGCGCGCTACCAGAATGAATTGCGGCATGAAATATAGAATCGGGAAATAGAAAGGCGCTAGTTTTCGTGCTGAGATTGACCGTGATGTCTGGACGCAATTGTTGAAATTCAGCCAGCCTCGGGATCAGCCAATGTGTTGCAAAGGTGGGAATCACCGCTAGTTCCAGTACGCCGGCTCCTTCTTTATGCGCCATCAGCTCCAAGGTGTCGCGCTCGATTTTTTCTAAATGCCTACGTATCTTCTCGGCATAGTCGCGACCCGCAGTGCTTAATTGCACGCGTTTTTTTACCCGCGCGAACAAGGCTAAACCTAGCCAGTCTTCTAAGTTGGCAATCTGTTTGCAGACGGCGCTTTGGGTGAGAGCGAGTTCATCAGCGGCTTGGGTAAAGCTTTGCAAACGGGCAGCGGCTTCAAACACGACTAAAGCGTTGAGGCTAGGAACTTTGCGACGCATAGTATGTATTCCATTTATTCACTAAGTCCTGATTTTAACTCCTTTGTTCTGACTCGCCAAATTGACTACGATAGCGTTTATTGACGTCGCCTTCCACGGCCTATTTACATTGAGAGTGATTATGAACGAAAATTTATTGGCACTATTAAAGACGCAGTTGGGTAAAGCCAGGACTGTCGACTTGGTGAACATGATGCATGTATCGGGAAAATTTCGAGTCTGGGAGGAGGGGGTAGTTTCGCGCGCGGAACTGGCACAAGCACTGAATATGCTGCTGTTTGCTGGTCTACTTGAGCGTGTACCAAGTGCGCAAGCTTATACACAAGATGTTTTGGCTCGTGGCGATAAAGTGCGATTAGATCATGGCGCTTTACGCACTGTGCGCTGGTTTGGCTTGGGTGCATTGCCACCTGGTGAGGTTGCGATCACGCGTATTTTGAAACCACTAGGTTTTCATTTAAATGGCGTATTTCCCTTGGATCGCCTAAACATGACAGGGAGATCGTATGCCCATCTAGATGATCCGGAACATATTTCACAATTTTTCGTCAGTGAATTGCATCCTGAACGATTCAGTCAATCTTTTCAAAATGTAGTGACGCGGGTGTTAGGGACATCGTGTGATCCACTGACACCATCAGCAGTTTCTTTACTCCATGAGCTCGAACGTGATGGTCGTCTAGCTTTGGCGAAGGCACAAGAATTACTACCAGTCTTGCTGGCCTGTTTCGCTCGCCAGCATGGCAATTTTGCAGAAGCAGATTACGAATTACTCTTAAATGAATCTGCGGAAATGGCATGGATAGCGACCGAGGGCAATGTCTTTAATCATGCTACGGATCGCGTAAGTGACGTGTTTTCGTTGAGTGAAGAGCAAAAGCGTTTGGGACGACCGATGAAGGAAAAAGTGGAAGTCTCAGCCTCAGGTCGAGTCAGACAGACTGCCTTTAAAGCTGACACAGTCATGCGGGAAATGCTGGATGCGAATGGTGAGATTGTCGAACGACGTGTGCCTGGCTCTTTTTATGAATTCATTAGTCGCGATGTGATTGTAGATGGTGATGATACACGCTTAGATTTGGGTTTTGATACCGGCAACGCACAAGGCATATTTAAAATGACGGCCAATGTTTGATACAAATTTAACGATGATATCGACCAACATGTCAGTACAAAATCCAACAACAGCGATGCTCTCTCGCTTGGAGACTCTGCTAGGCAAGCAAGGACTCTTGCTCGATGCCCATGATTGTGCGCGATATACGAAAGGCGCACGCTACGGTGATGGCATTAGCCTTGCCGTGTTACGCCCTAATAGCCATGAACAAGTGGTAGAGATCGTGCGTATCTGTGTTGAATATCAACAGCCCTTGATTTTGCAGGGCGCCAATACGGGCTTGGTCGCGGCTAGTACGCCGGATAGCAGCGGTCGCCTAGTCGTCTTGAGTTTGGAACGCTTGAAAAAACATCTACAGATTGACGTGGTCAATCGCTCGGTGGAAGTCGATGCGGGAGTGAGTTTGCAGGAGCTCAATGATGCCCTGCTAGCGCATGGATTATTCTTTCCAATTGATTTGGCAGCAAATCCGTCAATCGGTGGCATGATTGCGGCCAATACTGGAGGTGCGAAGCTGATCAAATATGGCGATGTCAGGCAAAATCTTTTGGGCTTGCGTGTGGTCTTGATGGAGCCAGCGGGTGAAGTGCTCGACTTACAAACCGCATTACGTAAAAATAATACCGGCCCTGATCTTAAACAAATTTTTGTCGGTAGCAGTGGTGCTTATGGCATCATCACGCGAGCAGTTTTACAAGTACATTATCTGCCACAGCAAACTGCGACTGCCTTGATAGTGCCGCGCGATCAAGCTGCGGTATTAGAACTCTTGCAGGTATTGGAACGTGATTGCAGTGAGTTTTTATCCGCCTTTGAAGGTATTTCAGGAGCAGCATTACAGGCAGTATTGCGACACATGCCGACGATTAGCAATCCATTTGCGCCCGAGCCTTGCCCTGATTATTGCATCTTGGTGGAGTTAAGTACTAGTGCAAATCCTCAACTCTCTGGCCTCAATCTGCAAGATCTCTTAACCCGTTGTCTGGAGAATTTGTTTGGACATGTGGTGCAAAATGCGGTGCTAGGGCGAGGCTGTGAATTATGGCGCATCCGTCATGCTATCAGTGAGTCTCTGCGTCATGAAGGTAAGATGATTGCATTTGATATTGCGATGCCACGTTCTTCCCTTGTTGCTTTTCGAGCGGAGGCGCTAACACTGATCGCAGAAAATTATCCTTGGGTTCAAGTCATGGACTTCGGTCATTGGGCGGATGGTGGTTGTCATTTCAATTTAGTTTGGGCGCATACGATGACACCCGCTTACGATGCGCAGGTGGTACATGCGATCCGTTGTGCAATCTATGATTTGGTGGTGCTGCGTTATCACGGGTGTTTCAGCGCCGAGCACGGTATTGGCCCCTATAATCTTGAGTTTTATCAGCGCTACACTGGGCAGCTTGCGCAAAATGTGTCAGGTGCGATGCAGATTAAATTTGACCCATCAAGGTTATTGGGTTTGACCTGGTTTGGGAATTTAGAGGGATCGTAAAGGCTGCATTTTTGCTGTGTTTCCGCGATTGTCCTGACTATGTTTGCTTCGGAATTGCGGCTGAATATCTCAGATAGGTTTGTCGAAATGTTTTGCTGTTCGTGCGTGTCTACGCTATGAAAAATTTTGGTGAAACAACGGTGATCACACTATATTAACGGATTCTGGCAGCGCCTTTTTATCCACGTTGACCTATTTAGAGTCATGTAAAGTCGAATCTCCTCTGATGAAAAGTGATGGTGGGAGACGCGGTGTACAAAAACTGACTCTATCTTTCGGTGTTAGCTATCAGCCGACCGAAGAAAGTTCATTCTATGTAGAAGAAGCGCTTGGCAGCGCTTCTAATTTTACGACAGGGTTTAGGCGCATCGCGTATTCGCCATACGCGTCAAAATCACTAAAAATAGGCTTAGAGCTGGTTTTTTAACGGTAGGCTTGCGACTAATTTCGCAATTTTAGCTTTGTGTCTGATCGACGCAAACACGGTAGGAAAGAGATCGTTTAAAATGCGAATCGTTCGTGATGATATTTCGTGTTAGACCAAGACTTCTTAATTCAGGAAAATGACAATGAAAAAAATGATTTGCACTCTAGGTGTTTTGATTGCATGCACTAGCTTAAGTGCTTGTATTTCAGTCAGTGAAAGTAATCACGAAAGTGGCAAGCAGATTGCGATCATGTCGCAACAAGCGATTGTGACCTGCGGGCAGGGGAATGTTGATAAAGTATCGACGACGAGCTTTAGTTGTAAGTCGCAAATTGCTCGCTAATTTAGCGGTTTAAAAATCTGCGCAGAAAAGCACCAGATACTTGATTAAAGATTTGGTGCTTTTTTCTTTTGTAGAAAGAATTTATGTCTAAGAATTCCACAGTTGATGCGAATTATCGTTTTATCGCAGCCTATCAAGAAGTGAACGCAAGGATCTCCCAGCGTCAACACGCCTTGGCCTTGTATGTGACTCTGGTGGTGAGTTTGTTGGCTGCTTTGGTGGCGCTGAAATCAACTGAATCTAAAGGCGAAGTACCAGTGGAGTGGTTGATGCTAGGTTTCCCCGTCGCTTCTTTGTGCTTGGCGTTTCTTAACTATAAAGCGGAACGAGCGATTACCAATTTGCGCTATTTTTTATCCGAGCTAGAGCAATTAGGTAATGCTCACGAAAATTTGCCAAGCTATAACACACATCAAAAATGGGCAAAAGGTGCGAACAAGGCGCGTCGCTTTCATGACTATGCTTCAGCAGTCTTGGTTGTAGGTGGTAATTTAATCGGTTTAGGTGCAGTGGTACGTATTTATCCTTCAAGAGTTACCGATACGTCTATCGCATTTTGGGTGTCAGTGGTAATCACCGTGATTTCTGTGTTGACGATTTTGTTGAGCTCACAATGGAGCTTCAGGCCCGACCAAACCGAAGAGTAAGTACGGAATTTGTGTGCAGCCCGAGAAAATAGACTGAATCGCTAGTGGAGATTTTATGCAAGAAGAATTGCATCTAAATGTTGAAACATCTGAAAGCCCTCGCAATATTGTTGAGCGATTTTGGCAGCAGATGGCGAGTAATGATTTTTTCTCAGTGCAAGCTGTATTGAGTGGTGATTTTGTGTTGGAGTGGCCGCAATCAGGTGAGCGAATTCGTGGTGGTGAAAATTTTGCCAAAATGAATGCGGAATATACGGCGCACGGACGCTGGATGTTTGCTCTCAACAATATCGTTTGCGATGGGGCCAAGGTTGTGACAGATGTTTCAGTCACAGATAGCGTGCAACAAGGCAGAGCTATTAGTTTTTTCACTGTTTCGAATGGCAAAATACAAAAGATCATCGAGTTCTGGCCCGATCCATTTCCGGCACCGGAAAATCGTCAGCATTTGGTCGAAATGATGACACATGCTTCGTAGCAAGCTACGGTGTTACTGACATTTGAATTAGGTTTTTCTTCGTATCGCATCGATTAATCTTTGGCCAAACACATTAAAAAGCAATCCACTCATCACGATAAGCGCGCCGATAATTTGTGTTTGGTTCAAGGATTCATCCAAAATGATCCACGCCGACGATAGTCCAACTACCGGTACTAGTAAACTCAAAGGCGCCACCACGTGGGTAGGTAAAGCTGCTAGTAATTTCCCCCATAAAGTGTAGCCAATTAAACTGGCTGCACCAGATAAATACAACACCGCCAACACAGCAGTGAAGCTAATGTGCGTCAAGCTATGCCAGACCACGGCAGTTCCATCCATCAGGCACGACAAAGCAAAAAAAGGAATGATAGGCAGCAGTGCGCTCCAGGCGACCAGACTGAGCATATTCACGGAGCCCATTTTTTTGCTGACGATATTTCCACATGCCCATGACAAAGCCGCACACAGAGTTAGCGCAAAACCAGCAATACTCACTTGCGCAGTACTGGCGCTGATGCTGGCACTACCAAGTAAGATCAATCCAAGACTAGCAATAAATATTCCCAACAAATTACTAGTTTTTAACTTGTCGCCAAAAATTAGAGCGGCTAATCCGACCGTGAAAAAAGCTTGCGCCTGCAAAACCAAGGAGGCTAAACCCGCGGGCATGCCCACCGCGATCGCGGAAAATAGGAACGCGAATTGCGCAAAACTAATCGTCGCTGCATAAATAATCAACCATTTCAATTCAACTTTCGGTTTGGCCAAAAAGAAGATCGCGGGGAAGGCGACAAAAGTAAATCGCAATGCAGCAAGTAAAAGTGGTGGAATACCTTTCAGACCTATCTTAATCACCACAAAATTCATGCCCCACAATACGATCACGATGAGGGCTGTGATGATGTGCACTGGTTTGAGCTGGGTGTGTGTCATAGAAAGCCTTTTTGGAATTGGCGTATAAGGGATATCGACTTTGGCTGCAGAATTTCATGGGTAAATCAGTATGTCGGTCTGCAAAATATAGACTATCAAATCTGAATAAAAGCTCGATGATAATTGAGGACTATTCCATTGGCTCGAGATCGAAAATGTATGTGTGATCATTAATATGATGCTTGATCAAAGTGCATCAACAAAATTTCTGCCGTGCTTAGTACTCTGC
Source organism: Undibacterium sp. (assembly GCA_043770645.1). Lineage (GTDB taxonomy): Bacteria > Pseudomonadota > Gammaproteobacteria > Burkholderiales > Burkholderiaceae_D > Undibacterium. The sequence continues at coordinate 6,599 of JAYVHZ010000502.1, forward strand.
AAAATTCTCTGTCCAGACTGGCGAGATGAATTTGATGTATGTCCTCTGCGAGAAATAGTTTGCCATCACTCGCACGTCGGTCAAAAGTTGCGCACGCATCACTGACGAGATAATTAGTGAAACCAAGATTGCCTGCCATTCGAGTCGTCGTTGAAACACAATGATCGGTGCTGATGCCCGCGATCACCAGCGTCGTTATCTTTTGCTGGTGTAGATAAGTTTCGAGGTCAGTGCCTATGAAGGCGCTGTTAACTGATTTGCTTATTTCCTTTTCATCCTCAATTGGCAGTGCTTCGTCTTTATAGGCAGAGCCAGGACGTTCAGGGCGTAAGGTGGAATTGGCTTCTACAGAGAAATGACGAATGTGTATCACTGGCATCTGTTGTTGACGCCAATGCGCCAACAGGCGCGCAATATTGTGTTCCGCCTGCGGATTATTACGAGGTCCCCAGTAAGGATCATCAAAGGCTTTTTGTACATCGATCAGTAATAAGGCAGTAGATGGTTTAGTATGCATGGCGAGTGATTTAAGAATTATTGCAGTTGTTGATAGTTGGATGGTGATGTTTTGTATGCCGTTTGCCAACAGCGGCGAAATTGGCGGGCAGAGCCAAAACCAGCGGCGTCTGCAATACGTTCTATCGACCAGTCCGTTTGGCTTAATAACTGATCCGCCAAGCTCAGACGTAAGCTGGTCAGATAGTCGAGAACAGAAATCTGTGCGTGTAATTTGAACAGGCGTGTTAAGTGTCTGCTACTCGTCGATGCGTAGTCTGCTAGCTCGTCCAGATTCCAGGGATGAACGGGATCTTTGCTGATTAAGTCTTGTATCTTATGAACGGTAGGATGAAGGTGATTTCTGTGTTGCAGCCAAGGGGAAAGTTGGGGATCATTGCCGCTGCGTCGGAAATAGACCACCATAGCTCTGGCAACTGCCATCGCGGTTTTTGGTGAGCAAATTTGAGAGATCAAGTGTAAGCTCAAATCAATACCGGCGGTCACGCCCGCACTGGTCAAAACATTGCCGTCTTCGACAAATATTCTATTCTCCTCGACTTGGATGCTGGCATCTATTTTTGCTAAATCACTGCAGTGGCTATGGTGAGTAGTCGCGCGTTTGTTTTTCAGTAAACCTGCGTGGGCTGCAACCAAGGCACCAGCGCACACACAGGCGATACGGTGACTGGCATTGCAATGTTGTCGCAGCCATTTGACTGATTGTCGCGCTGCTAAGCTCGTTTGATCAAAGTCATCGCCACGCACGCCGGGAATCATGATCAATGCGTGATCTTCTATGGTTTCTGGAAGTGCTGATAAATTTGCGAGTGATAAGCCAATCGAAGTGTCTACGCTTGATTTCGTACTGATGTAGCGCAATTCAAATAGCGTTTCGCCTGAATGACGATTGGCAAATAAAAATGCGTCAGCTGGACCCGCCAGATCAATGAGTAAAGAATCTGGAAGGATTAGAAAGTAAATGATTTGCTTATCCATCGTTCGCTGCTTCAGGGGCATGATTGTTGATTGAGTATGGTTCTTGGTTTGACAAGAGTCTTTCGCGTAGTGCAGATATACCGCTAGTATGCCCGTCTAAATCAACAGGTCTAAACAAACGCGCTGTTGTGGCTGGATGATGAATCAAGTCATTATTGTGTTTACCAAAATTAGCTGGCCGAATTGGTCTGGGAGCGAAATTCCCGTAGCAGTTGGGACAAATGCCAGATAACTTTGTCATGACACAATCAAGACAAAAGGTGCATTCAAAAGAACAGATCATGGCGTCATTGGCATTGGGCGGCAAGTCTTTATCACAATGTTCGCAGCTTGGTCGTATTTCCAACATATTTACCTCCGATTGCATGTAACGAATGGTCTTGAATTTGAATTGCTCAGTGTGCTTAGCTTAACACTTCATGGAATTTTCGAAAGTACAGATGTCGACCAGATGCGGTCATTTCAGGACATAGTAGATGTAAGGTCGATTCGTGGAAGTTGTAAGGTCACAGATGGATCACAGATTGCACCTTATAATCCGATTTGAACTTTTGAAATTAAACAACACGCGTAACAAACAAAGATAGGTGAATTCAAATGTGGATAGACAGTCATTGCCATCTCGATGCTAGCGAATTTGGCGGAAAATCACTCCCCCTAGCAGAAGAGGCTGCGCGTATGGGAGTGTCTGCGATCGTGATTCCTGCAGTGCATCGATCCAATTTTTCAGTGGTCGCGGAATTGGCTAAGCAAAGAAAGGATTGCTTCTTTGCCTTGGGCATACATCCTATGTATGTCGCGACTTCGCAAGAAGACGATTTGCTTTTTTTGCGTGCTGAGATCGCGCGTTTGTTAGCCGATCCTGTGTTGGGGCAAGCCTTGGTCGCGGTGGGGGAAATTGGCCTTGATTACTTTGTTCCTGCTTTGTGCGAATCGCCTTTGAGGGAAAAGCAGGAGTTCTTTTATAGCGAACAATTAAAAATTGCGCGAGATTTTGATTTGCCTGTGCTCCTACATGTGCGAAAATCACAAGATAAAATATTAAAGTATTTGCGGCGCATCCCGGTGCGTGGTGGCATCGCGCATGCATTTAACGGCAGCATCCAACAGGCGCAGCATTTTATCGATTTGGGATTTAAACTAGGATTTGGTGGTGCAATGACATTTACCCGCGCTTTACAAATACGTCGTCTTGCCAGTGACTTGCCACTGGGTAGTATTGTACTGGAGACAGATGCGCCTGATATCGCGCCCCGTTGGTGTCATCCAGGAGTTAACACACCGGGTGAGCTGCCACAAATTGGTCATGAGCTCGCCAGCTTGCGCGGCTTAAGCCATCTTGGGACTGCGCAGCAAACTACCGCTAATGTACTTGCCGTTTTACCGCGCATGCAGGCGCGATTTGTCTTGAGATAGTTCTGGTGCGCAGCGCGATTCTAGGCTTTGTTCTTGGCGTCGCGCTGTTGCAGCAACAAGCTGCCTTGTTCAAACTTCTTCATGTTTGCACCGCTTTTGTAGTTTTCTGCTCTCTGGCGATGCTGTTATCCCAGTTTCAAACTAAGCATTTTTATCGATCAGCGTTTGTGCTATCGGTGGTAATGCGCTTTGTAGTGGCGATGGGTTTGGGTTTTTGTTGGGCCAGTCTGCTTGCACATTATCAACTGCGTCAAGAGTTGCCAGCACAATGGGAAAGCCGCGATCTGGTGGTGCAGGGCGTAATAGATCAATTACCCGGAACAACTGCAAATGGCACGCGCTTTAATTTTACGGTGGAACGCTATTTACTTCCTGCATCTGCGCTAGCAACCGCAACCTCGGATCAAGAGGAGACCCAAGCACAATCAAGGATACAGACATCAACCGATAAATTTCCTAAACGACTTGCATTGGGATGGTTCGATGATCCTG
>JAYVHZ010000503.1:0-2648 GCA_043770645.1 Undibacterium sp.
TAGGAGAGGTGCTGGAGGACTTAGTGATTCAGCCATTTAGCATCTTTTTCTGCCGAAATCCGCTCGACTTAGTGATTCAGCCATAGTTATTTAAAATCAAGGACTTACATGATCATTTTGTGTCTATTTTCGTTCTTTTTTTGGGGAGCGATGGCGCTAAAACTAATAGTCAGACTCGATCTTGTAGGAATAGACGTGTTGAAGGATTTAGTGACACAGCCATTTTGCATCTTTTTCGGCCGAAATCTGCTCGACTTAGTGATTCAGCCATAGTTATTTAAAATCAGGGACTTACATCAGCATTTTGAGCTTATTTTTGCCCTTTTTTGGGTTGCCGATGGCGCTAAAACTAATAGTCAGGCTCTATCCTGTAGGAGAAGAGGTGCTGAGGGACTTAGTGATTCAGCCATTTTGCATTTTTTGGGCTGAAATCGTCTCGACTTAGTGATTTAGCCAAGACTCGTTTGAATTCTTCGCTTTGAAAAAATGAGAATTTTAAAAAATTGTGATTGGAAAAAGAAGATTTGTTTGATTTTTTTGTGATCTTGAGATACATTGGAGTGGTACAAAGTCAATGTACCTCGCATTCCAAGTCTTTGATTTTTAAAGAATTTATTTTGTTTTCGACGTTTCCCCTTGGGGACGCCAAGTTAAAGCCGCTAAGTTTAAAGACTTAGCGGCTTTTTTGTTCTGCCAAAGCAAAGCGAGCACAGCTCGCGGTTCTGTCACGTAAACACAAGCGACTTTAGCACTCGGGTAGGCTGTGACGTTTTTAAATTGCTAGCTTGAAATGAATAAGACTAAACGCTTGCGTTTTCCAATCGAAGTGATTTTGGTGTGAATTCGTTGCTATGCAGCGGATCCATTAAGGTATCGGCATATTGAAGAAATGATGGAAGAACGAGGCGTCGCCGTCGATCACTTGTTGATCACTCATCAATTGATCGCTGGACGATCCGTTTTCTAGCAGCATTGAAGATGTGTTTCGCCGACACAAACGTCCGGTAGGTACAAGCTGGCGTGTGGATACTTACCTATATCAATGACAAAGGCGCGTGGAAATATCTTTACCGCGCGGTTGATAAAGAAGAAAAGACCATCAACTTTCGATTGACGGCGTCTTTCAGAAGGGATGTGCCAAGCTTGATACCCTTCGCTCGATGATCAACCGCCAGCCGAGCCAGCACCATCACCGGAACTGGATCAGGCATATGCCTGCGCAGCGAACTGGTTGGCATCTGGTGCGAGACAGCACCTGCAGCCATAGCCTAGTAGCCGTAAACACGGTTGTCCTGATCCGTCACTACAATTGTAAGGCTGGCACCGCTCATATGATTGCTCATTGCGTGTCGCTTGAGTCAATCGTCTAGAGCGACCTCGCCGCACTCAAACTCACCCCAAATGTGGGGGGCGAGCGACTGAAGTTAGGTGAGTTGAGTTGCGAGCTCTTGCCTCGACTGCGGTCCAACGAGCCGCCACTGCCAAGAGGCGCGCCAGACCTGGATTGTGGCGGGGCGGGGCGTCGAGCATTGCCGTGAACTGTTGGAACTTGGTGGCATCTAGGTTGAAGAACACATGGTCGAGTACTACCGCCTGCGCTTTGTCGCAGGCTGCTTCGAGCATGAAGTCCGAACGGTTCTTGCCCAACAAAGTTGCAGCGTGATCAATCAAATCTCACTGCTCGGGCAATGCCCGTAGGTTAATGGCGGCATCGCGCATGGTTTTCCCCTTTGAGTGAATACACAATAGATACTCGAAGAATGGTCAAACGTGTAGCTGTTGTCGATACCCACCATTCCTTGTTCGGCAAGCTGGGTTATCGAATGCCTAGCGGTCGCCGCATCGAACGGGGTGCGTTTAATGAAAATTGGGGTTTAATTTTGTGTTAAGACAGAAAACCGCTTGCGTGCCACGATAACGTGGTTTGATTTTTGATCACTACGGTTTATTTTTCATCAACGCTTGCAATGCCGCAAATGGGTTGTGGGTAGCATGTTTCATTTTACTTTCACCCGAAGTGCCTTGTTGATCAGCCTCAAGATAGCGTGAGTGTTCGTTGTCGTGGCAGTACAAACACAGTAACTCCCAATTGCTGCCATCGGCTGGATTGTCGTCGTGATTGTGATTGCGGTGGTGTACGGTCAATTGCGAGACATTAGTGTGATTAAATTCGCGCATGCACCGACCGCAAATCCACGGATACATTTTTAGCGAGCGTTCACGATAACCTTGTGCTCGCTCAGCAGAATTGCGGTTAGCCTCGGCGACGATTTTATCAAGTTTGGCAGTATCTATTTTCTTTGTGCTCATGTCTTACTCCCTTGGTCATTATGTTTTGTTTTGATTATCGGCGTCTAGAAACGTTCATATCCCAAAAGATAGCGCCATTCACCCGGCGCTAGACTCGCCATTGCAAGTCGACCGATGCGTATGCGTTTTTGAGCGAGTATGGTTAAGTCCACACTAGCGCAGATTTGATCAATGATATGGGATTGCGATGCTTTTAAGGCGAACCGTAGGCGGGTTTCGTTTTGCCAACTCACTTTCATGGGCGGTAAAAGCATGCCGTTGAGTGGCATGCCTTGATTGAGCAACGCTAAACCATGCTCTCGCATATTGCCTGACACTTCGACGATATATTCGTGTTC
>JAYVHZ010000504.1:0-1909 GCA_043770645.1 Undibacterium sp.
GCAGTTCAATTTAACTACATCACGTATGACGAAATCGACCGGTATTTGTAAAACCATCAACCGGCAAGCCAACGAATTTATGTCAATTCGCATCTCTTGCCAGACTTATCCTTATATTTCAAACTTTCTGATCCAAATCGCTTTGCATGAGTCCGATTGCCACAATTGGTTGCAACCTTGACCTGCAAAAAACGATGTGCATACACATCTTTTCTCTCGAATTTGCAAAATGGCGAGGCCGATAGACACGCCCCTGTGTAGAATAGTCGTCTTTCTTACACATGCTGAAGCTTTGTTAGCTCTAGCCTCAGGGATTATATATTCAAAATGAAGGACTTAGCGATAAATATGGGTGGAAACTCTCAAAAACCATCCAAAATGGCGGATGCGCAGACCGCGTCGCAAACTTTTGCACAAGTGCAACTCATTACAATCACTGAAGAAGATGCGGGTCAGCGTATTGATAACTTTTTGTTGCGTATCTGCAAAGGTGTGCCAAAAAGTCATGTTTATCGGATTTTGCGGTCTGGTGAAGTGCGTGTGAATAAAGGGCGTATTGATCAGTTGTATCGTTTGAAAGAGGGTGATGTTGTACGCGTTCCGCCGACACGAATTGCAGAAAAAGAGACGACGCACGTTCCAGGTGCAGAATTTGCGATTGTGTTTGAAGATAGTCATTTGTTAATTATTGATAAGCCAGCTGGCGTTGCTGTGCATGGTGGTTCTGGTGTCAGCTTTGGTGTGATTGAGCAATTACGCGCCTCACGCCCTGATGCCAAGTTTCTTGAATTGGTACATAGATTAGACAGAGAAACTTCAGGGATATTATTGCTTGCAAAAAAACGATCTGCTTTAGTCAATTTGCATGAACAAATGCGCGATGGTGAAACGGATAAGCGTTACCTGACTTTGGTGGCAGGCGATTGGAAAAATCAAAGACAGCACATTAAATTGCCTCTACATAAATATACGACGGCGGATGGTGAACGCCGTGTGCGAGTGCAAGCCGATGGCATGGAATCGCATACTGTTTTTAGCTTGAAGAAAAAATATACCGACTTCGCGCTGTTAGAGGCGGAACTAAAAACCGGTCGCACCCATCAGATCCGCGTCCATTTATCATCAAGCGGTTTTGCGATTGCAGGCGATGATAAATATGGCGATTTTGCTTTGAATCGCGCATTGTTAAAAGCGTCCGATAGTCGCGGTGCATTAAAGCGCATGTTTCTGCATGCGCATCAAATCACGTTTAACCATCCAGAAAGTGGCAAGCAAATGACTTTGAATGCGCCATTGCCAAAAGAATGTGAAAAATTTTTGCAAAGCTTGAGCTGATGTTGAATCAAGAGTTTGACTAAATGTTTTAAGTTTGTAGTTTAGAAAAATACGGAAATATGGCAAAAAAATTATTTGATTTTATTGTATTCGACTGGGATGGCACCTTAATGGATAGCACCGCCACGATCGTCAAGTGCATACAGGCTGCGGCTCGAGATTTGCAACTCCCTGTACCTGATGATGTGGCTGCTGCACACGTAATCGGATTAGGATTGGTGGATGCAATGCAGGCAGTATTGCCGAATGTCGATCCCAAGTATTATCCTAAAATGGTGGAGCGTTATCGTTATCACTATTTAGTGCGCGATCATGAACTGCCGCTATTTCCTGGTGTGAAAGAAATGCTAAGTGATTTGGCGCAGCAGGGATATTTTTTAGCTGTCGCTACTGGCAAGAGCCGTGTTGGCTTAAATCGCGCAATGAATAGTGTTAATGTGTTGTCCATGTTCGATGCGACACGCTGTGCTGATGAAACTTTTTCAAAGCCACATCCTGCCATGCTGCAAGAATTGACCCGAGAGTTGGGGCAAGATATGCAGCGCACATTGATGATTGGTGACACCACGCATGA
>JAYVHZ010000505.1:0-1947 GCA_043770645.1 Undibacterium sp.
GTCCCGCTGCATTGGCTTTTTGCCTGATATCTTATGCTAGTTTGAGTGAGGTCGTGGACATCAACATCAGCGTTTTTTGCAAAACAAGAGCTGCTACCAAAGTATTAGCTTTTGTTTTCAATTGCAATATGTATTTTTAGTGAACATACTCATCGAATCTAAATGATGACATTCCACATTTCCCTTTTCGTTTTTTCTAGATTGTCTCTATGATTTTTCAAATGTTTAGTAGTACAAGAAAAACACTTGCCAATGCGTTTTTACTAGGAAGCCTATTGCTGACATTGAATGCATGGTCGTCAGATGTAGCCTGCAAGCTTGAAGAGCTTTACAGTCAAAAAACCACAGGTATTCTGTATCAAATTAAAAGTGAAAATCAACCAACTTCATTTCTCTTTGGTACGATGCATATCGGTACACCGCGGTTTTCTGAACTTCCAATTACTGTAAAGAATGCAATTAACAAATCACAAGTTTACCTAACCGAAAGTCCAATTGGGAACGAAGCAAGGGAGAATTTTAAACTTATGACTCTTCTAGAAAAAGGCCAAACTTTACGTGCCATGTTGCGTCCTGATGTCTATGAAAAATATCAAGCTTGGTTAAATCTACTGGAGATGCGAACGGAGACGCAACTACAAATGGAAGCTTGGCACCCAACGCTTCTTATGGGATTTCTTTCCGGACGCCCACCTGAAACAGATGGGTTGGAGCGGCTTGATGAAAAAATGCTTAAATTCGCGGTGAGCCAATCTCTTGAAATCATGTCGGTAGAAAACTCGATTGAGTGGAAAAGTGGCCGCCAGAGTATGACAAACGAAGATTGGAGTAATGCACTCAATGAAAGTCTCGATGAATATAAGTGTTCAAGCTGTAAAAAAGAACGCTTGCTTTATATGAGGTGCACCTTGGAATTGGTGAGAACTGGGAACGCAGAAGGACTATTTACTTTAGAAAAAAATTTTTTATCGAGTCGGCCCGGAGAAAACATAGAGAATGAAAAGACCGTCGTCGGCAGAAATCAACATCAGGCAAATAACATCGACAAGCTAATAAAGCAGAAGGCGAAACCGATGTTTTTTACTGTAGGTGCGGGGCACATCGGTGGTCCTCTTGGTGTTGTGCAACGACTGCGTGACAAGGGCTATATCGTTGAGCAGGTGAAGGAGTGAAGTGCGATCTGGCGATCCTGCTGTGATTGCGCTGTCTTACTAAAGTAAGTTAATGCATGGGCTGCTTGTGTAGCGATTAGGATATTTGCTTTGCTGCGCGCAAGTCATGTTCGCAAATAGATATTCAATCCAATAAATACGCGTTCTTCATAGCTTGATAGTTGCGCTAATTGCAATTTTTCTATGCAGAGTATTTTTTTGTGATATCTTGGATAAGAGGTCAAAAAAGAAAAATATCTTAAAAAATAGATTGAGAATTATAATTGCAAAAAATAAACAATTCTTGGCGCGTTTGGGTTGCCGAATTACTCGTTTTGGTGCTTACTTTTGGTGTAATTGCCATCAAGTCTTATCGACTGGTGACCGACGATAGTAGGATCACACTGCAGGGTGAATTGAGCCTTGCCAGTGTCACGCAAATTCAGACGGCGCTGGTTAATCACAAAGGTGTCTTCAATACCTTGCACTTCGACGACTCGCCAGGTTCTGGCGCGGCCGCCACCATTATTTTAGAAAAAATCGAGATACTGATTAACCGTCATCAATTGCGGACCGAGGCTGTTGGACGTTGTGCCTCAGCCTGTGCTGCCGCATTTTTGTTAGGAACAACTCGTAGTTTATTGCCCACTAACGACGGCACACCTACTTTTTTGATGTTACACGCGATACGTAATCATAAAACCCGTGAAGTCAATTACGGCAAGACCGAGGCGATCAATAAGAAAATTTCTAGCAAAAGTTTAGGGAAGTTTCCTCTGCAATTGCTGAATCGTAT
>JAYVHZ010000506.1:0-7562 GCA_043770645.1 Undibacterium sp.
CAATGGCGCTTCTTTAATAAGAGCCCCAACAACATCAACAGGAAAAATTATGGCTGAATTGCCTCAAGATCCCGGTGTACCTCTAAATATGCCATCACCATCACGGCCCTCCGTGCTGTCTTTGGCTATCAAAGAAAAATCGGCTTTGTTTTCAGCCTACATGCCATTTCTTAAAAATGGCGGTATTTTTGTTCCTACCAATAAAACTTATAAGCTGGGTGAGGAAATTTATGTAATTTTGACCTTGCTTGACGACCCCAGCAAATATCCTATCGCTGGCAAAGTGGCTTGGGTAACACCGCCTGGCGCGGGCAATAATAAGTCGCAAGGAATCGGCGTTCATTTCCCTCAGGACGAGAGTGGCATACGCGTAAAGACCCGAGTCGAAGAAGTATTGGGTGCAACGATACGTTCTTCCAGAGCTACACATACCCTGTAATTCGTCTTGATTTCTTCTAATGAAAAGATAATGTTTTAGTTGTACTCGAAACATGAATTCATCTCGTCATTCAGTCAAATTCGCTCAGCACCTTCAGACAAGTTAAATATGACGCGGTGCAGAAGTAAAAATAGAAGCTGCGGATCCACGTAAATTTCTTTAGAATGCTGCAAATTTCGTCGTGTTTGGCTTTCTGTCCAAGAATGACAGAGCATATAATTGAGCTATGAAGTTTCAACAATCACACGCGATTTTTTTGCGCGCTAGAGTAAGGTAAAATTGCAAGATGTCCTATCAAGTCCTCGCCCGAAAATATCGTCCAAAAAGCTTTGAAACTTTGGTTGGTCAAGAACATGTAGTCCGTGCTTTAAGTCACGCACTCGATCAGCAACGTCTGCATCATGCCTATTTGTTTACCGGTACACGTGGTGTCGGCAAGACGACCCTGTCTCGTATTTTGGCAAAATCTTTCAACTGCGAAAAAGGAATTACAGCGCACCCTTGCGGCGTTTGTGATGCCTGTACGGCGATTGATGCCGGACGCTTTGTTGATTACATTGAAATGGATGCTGCCTCAAATCGCGGTGTCGATGAGATGGCATCTTTGCTTGAGCAAGCGATTTATGCACCGTCCAATGCACGTTTTAAAGTCTATATGATAGACGAGGTGCATATGCTGACTAATCACGCCTTTAACTCAATGTTAAAGACTTTGGAGGAGCCGCCGGAACACGTGAAATTTATTCTGGCGACCACGGATCCGCAAAAAATCCCAGTCACAGTCTTATCTCGCTGTCTGCAGTTTAATCTTAAGCAAATGCCACCTGGACATATTGTTGGACATTTACAGAACATTTTAGGCCAAGAACAAATCGAATTTGAAGTGCCTGCGTTACGTTTGTTAGCACAAGGTGCACATGGCTCTATGCGGGATGCCTTGTCACTAACTGATCAAGCAATCGCTTATGCCGCAGGAATGGTCAGCTTGGATGCGGTGCAAAGTATGTTGGGCGCTTTGGATCAATCGTATCTGATTCGTTTGCTAGATGCCTTAGTGCTTGAAAATGGTGCAGAGTTATTAGCTGTGGCCGATGAGATGTCAGCGCGTAGCTTGTCGTATAAGGCTGCACTACAGGATTTGGGCAGCATGTTGCACCAAATTGCCATTGCACAAATAGTGCCGTCCGCTTTAGCTGATGAGTTACCCGAACGCGCTGAGTTATTACGACTGGCGCAAAGTTTCAATAAAGAGGAAGTGCAGTTGTATTACCAAATTGCGGTACACGGTCGCAATGAGATTGGCCTAGCACCAGATGAATATGCTGGCTTTAGCATGACTTTATTGCGCATGTTGGCATTCCGCCCAGGATCAATTACCACGCTCTTGGCAGGCGGTGGCAACAATGGGAGTTCAAGTCGTTTAGCATCGACTCCAGCGGCGCCACGTCCAATGACCACGGCATCGAGCCAAGCGCCACTGCGTTCATCAGTTCAGTCGCCAAGTACGCTCGCTACACCGATGGCGACTCAGTCAATTCAGCAACAGGTCACAACAGCGCCTACACTTCCAGTCGCAGCGGCAATTGCGTCCACACCAGCTACGACCGCGGTATCAAAACCAACGAGTCCAGCGATGGCGGCGCTAGCAGCCGCGAGGGCTGGCAGTAATAAGAAACAAGCGAGTTCCCCAACATCGACGCAGTCATCGGGTGCTTCGCCGTTGCTAGAGTCGCCGGCAAAATTAGTAACATTGAATGCTCAAGTGAGTGCTTCAATCAGTGCACCGGTCACTGCTACTCCCACTGTTGATCGAGAGGTGACGACGACAGTTAAGTCAAAGTCTGACGAAGCCATTCCAGCCTATATTGAAGATAATCAGATGCCCCCGCCTTGGGATGATTTTGATTTTGAGTCGCAAGCTTTACCACCAAACACACGCCGCCACAAAGATATACAAGAAGGGGATTATTGGAAGGAAAGCGATGCGGACGAGCTATCACTCGATTTAGCCGCAGTACAAGTGAGTGGCATTGAGGTAGAGAATCCTGCTGAAGCGATGACGCCTGCTGCACCGACTTCAGAGTTTGAAAGTCACCAGTATCCAAAGTATGCTGCTCAGTCTGACAATATTGTTGACACCCTCAATCACTCAAAGAATGACGCAACAGAATTGGTCGAACTGACCAAAAACCTAAGTACTCAAGTCAACAAGCCTTTGCAATTAATCCCTATGTCTGAAATTAATTGGGATGGCCATTGGCCTAATCTTGCCGCGTCATTGCCATTGCGTGGAGTTGCCCAACAATTGGCACAACAGAGCGAATTGCGGCAATGTCTTATTAATGGCAATGCAATCCAGTTTAAGTTGTGTGTGCCATTGCAGACCTTATTGTCCGCGGGGAGCGGCGAGAAACTGACTGCTGCGTTAAATGATCGTTTTGTAGATTTTGGTCGCGAGATCCGAATTGATTTTGAAATTGGTGCCGTTGAGCAGACCGCAAATGCGCAAGCTGTCGCGGAACGCGCAGAACGTCAAACTCAAGCGGAGCAGGCAATACAGTCTGATAGTTTTGTACAGATTTTAATACGTGAATTTGGTGCCAGTATTTTGACTGGCAGTGTACGTCCAGTTTAGTGATTGTTTTTGTGTTCCTTGGCGAGAAAGAGCTCGTGGTGCAAAAACATTCTTTATTTAATTTTTTGAGGAGATTTGATTATGATGAAAAATCAATTGGCTGGCTTAATGAAGCAAGCGCAAGCAATGCAAGACAATATGAAAAAAGCGCAGGATCAATTGGCTTTGGTTGAAGTTGAAGGACAATCTGGTGCTGGTTTGGTGCGCGTTGTGATGACCTGTAAGAATGACGTAAAGCGGGTAACGATTGACCCATCGTTGCTAGCCGATGATAAGGATATGCTCGAAGATTTAGTCGCAGCTGCATTTAATGATGCCGTACGTAAAGCAGAAGCCACTAGCCAAGAGAAAATGGCAGGATTGACAGCCGGTATGCCTTTGCCTCCCGGTTTTAAGATGCCGTTTTGATGCATGTTTGAGCGCTAGTCTTTTTACATTTTTTATTTATCCTGAAGCGCATCAAATTTTGATGCGCTTCTTTCATTGAGAAACCCGCGTGAAATCATTAAGTAGTCTGGAACAATTGTCCGAGGCTTTGCGACGCTTGCCTGGTGTCGGTCCCAAATCCGCATTGCGTATGACCTATCATTTGTTACAGCATGATAGGGAAGGTGCGGAGCAGATTGGTAAAACGATGCTAAATGCCTTGAACATGGTGCACAACTGCCGGTCCTGTAATACGTTTACTGAAAACGACATTTGTGACACTTGTTCAGATAATCAGCGCGATTTGTCGCTGCTCTGCGTGGTTGAGTCTCCTAGTGATCAACTGATGATAGAACAGACGTTGACATTCAAAGGTCTGTATTTCGTACTGATGGGGCGCTTATCGCCGCTTGATGGCGTTGGTCCGCAAGACATCCACTTAGAGAAATTAATTCTTCGAGCTACAGATGGTGTCGTAAAAGAAGTCGTGCTCGCGACTAATTTCAATAATGAGGGCGAAGCAACGGCGCACTACATCGGCGAAACATTAAAAGCACGTGGCTTACATGTGAGTCGTCTAGCGCGTGGAGTGCCAGTTGGTGGTGAATTGGAATACGTAGATCCAGGAACGATAGCGCGGGCAATGCTAGATAGACGAGTGACTTGATGGTCGACGAAACTTTAGAAAATAATACTGGCCCCATGGCGGGTGTGAAAGTACTTGAATTAGGCACCTTAATTGCGGGTCCTTTTTGTTCACGAATGCTGGCAGAATTTGGTGCAGAGGTAATTAAAATTGAGGCGCCTGATGGCGGAGATCCTTTGCGTCATTGGCGGGTCTTAAAAGACGGCACGTCCCTATGGTGGAGCGTGCAGGCCAGAAATAAGAAAAGCATTACGCTCAATATGAAAACCGAGCAAGCACAAAAAATTGCTCGCGAGTTGGCATTGGATGCAGACATTATCATCGAGAATTATCGCCCTGGCGTATTGGAAAAGTGGCGTTTGGGCTATGAGGATTTAAAAGCGATTAACCCAGCGACAATTATGGTGCGCTTGTCTGGATACGGGCAAACGGGACCAATGCGTGACTTGCCAGGTTTTGGTGCGATTGGCGAATCAATGGGTGGCTTGCGTTATGTGTCTGGACATCCTGATCGTCCGCCAGTTCGTGTGGGAATTTCCATTGGTGACTCGGTTGCAGCTTTACACGGTGTAATCGGTGCCATGATGGCCTTGCGACATCGTGATGTGAGTGGCGGTCGTTGGAATGGAAAGTCAGGGGCTGAATTAATTGCTGGACAGGGGCAAATGGTCGATGTTGCTTTATACGAATCAGTCTTTAATTTGATGGAATCCTTGGTGCCAGAATTTGATTTTGCTGGTGTCGTGCGTGAACGCACTGGTGGTGCTTTGCCCGGCATCGTGCCTTCGAATACTTACACTACATCCGATGGTGAAAACATCGTCATTGCTGGTAATGGCGACGCGATATTCCATCGATTGATGTTGGCAATTGAAAGGGTAGATTTGGCGCATGATACTGGTTTGCAGAGAAATGATGGTCGTGTTCCGCGTACCGCAGAGATCGACGCAGCGATTCAAACGTGGTGTGCAACGCAGACGATAGACAATGCATTAGTATGTTTGCGTAAGGCGGACGTACCAGTCGGTAAGATTTACTCAGTACGAGACATGATGAATGATGCACAGTTTCAAGCGCGAGATATGTTTGAACAACATCAATTTGACGATGGTAGCTCAGTGAAACTTCCTGCGATTAGCCCAAAACTTTCTGCAACTCCCGGTAAAACACAGTGGTTAGGGCCTAATTTGGGAGCGCATACTGAACAAGTTTTATCTGCGCTAGGCTATACAGAAACGCAAATTCAAGAGTTTAAAGAGCAGCAAATTATTTAAATTTACCGCTCTTTGTTCCCCCTTGCTTTATAAAGTTTTTACATATTCGCGGATACCCGCTAATAACATTTCGACTGCCATGGCGGTCAAGATCAAGCCCATTAATCGTTCAACAGCAGTCATCGTTTGTTCACCTAAAGTACGTTGCATGCGTTCGGCACCAAGCAATACCACTAACCACACCAAGGCAACTGCAACCAGCGCGCCGACGTGAACGACAATGTCAGAACTACTATTGGATGAGAAAAGTAAAACCGTGGCTAATGAAGATGGTCCAGCTAATGCAGGAATTGCCAAGGGCACGATGAAAGGCTCACTATTTCCTTCGGTTGCGCCAAATACACCGCCTTCTTGTGGGAATACCATGCGTAAAGCGATCAGAAAAAGTATCACACCACCACCGATACGGAGCGCGACCTCTGATAAATGCAACGCTTGTAAAAAGTGTTTTCCAAAAAACATGAATGATAAGAGTAAGAAAAACGCGATTGCACATTCTCGTACCACCACGCGCCAACGGCGCTCAGGAGCGACCTTAGAAAGTGCGCTGACAAAGATTGGAATGTTGCCGAAAGGGTCTGTGACGAGAATGAGAAGTATGAGTGCCTGAAAAAAGTCTTGGGTCATAATGAAGTACTCAGGTAAATTTATTAGGAGTCGGTCAAGTTTCATTTTGATGGTGATTTGAAATTCGGTCAATCGAGATATGGCATTCTCATCATTAAAAGAAATAAATCGGGGTATGATGTTGCAAGAAGTGAAGTGAAACTGCGATCTAGCATTCAATAATTTGGATTAAAAAATCAGTGATGGAAAAAAGTAATCGACCAGACACACCTTGTGTCGCCGTATGTTCCACGACCTTTGATGATGTATGCCGTGGGTGCGGGCGAACTGTCGCTGAAGTGGCAGATTGGGTGTTTATGACCCAAGTGCAAAAAGATGCGGTGTGGGAGCGCATTTTGGCAGAGGGTTATCCGCGTCGAAATTGAGTGATCCTACTTGCTATGGAAATGGCGATGATTGTCAATTTAAAATTTTGGTGAATGTGCGAGAGTCCGAATAATTATTCTGCTTGAGATAGAAATCTTATTTTTTTACGCATTTCATGTTAGGATTTCTTCCGTAAGTTTTTGCCACTATTTGACCTTAGAATTAAGCGTTTTCTTTGGGATTGATTTTGGAAAGTATTGAGATAATCAACGTATTGAGAATGAGATGAAGAATTTAGGTATGAAGACAATGACTGTGAATAAAATCAACCCAATCTTAGCGAAGGGTTTTACACTGATTGAAATCATGATTGTGCTGGTCATCATGGGCATCTTAGCTGGTCTGGTCGTGCCAAAATTAATGGGTCGTACTGACGATGCCCGCGTATTGCAGGCGAAGCAGGACATTTCAACCATGATGGGTGCGTTGAAAATGTATAAGCTGGATAATTTGCGCTACCCAACGACAGATCAAGGCTTACAAGCTTTAATTACGAAACCCACTGGCGGACCTGCAGCGAATGGCTATAAACCTGAGGGCTATATTTCCAAGCTTGCGAAAGATCCTTGGGGTAATCCCTACCAATATATGTCGCCAGGCTTAAAATCTGATGTTGAAATTTTCTCCTATGGACAAGATGGCAAACCGGGCGGCGCTGGCTATGATGCTGATATCGGTTCGTGGGATCTCTAAATACCGACAACGTTGATGCGGTGTCTGCGCAAATAAAACTAACTGATCACAGACGTCACTCCGGCTTTACTTTGCTGGAGTTGCTCGTGGTCTTAGTCATCATGGGCATTATGCTCGGTGCGGTTTCTTTAAACGCCGTTCAAAGCACACGACAACGTCTCCAAACTGACGCGCAGAGAATTTCCTTGTTACTACAATTAGCCAGGGAAGAGGCGATCGTCTAAATCCTTCGCGAACAGATTCAAGCTCGCGCCTTTCTGCTCATAGGCCGCCCAAAAGAGAATTGTGAACAGGAAGAAAACAAAGATTGCTCCGACGCGTTTCCATTCCCCAACCGATAATTGCGTAGTGGCTGTTGAGCGTCTCAACACTGAGATCGCGCAAGCGATGACCAGCCCGGCGATGACAACGCTCAGAATAGTTCCACCGCCATATGCGAAGTACCAGATCCAGCCG
>JAYVHZ010000507.1:0-4579 GCA_043770645.1 Undibacterium sp.
TGTGTTAGTCGATGTTGCGATTGTCGAAATCGAGAACATTGCCCGCCACTTACAAATGGGTAAAACACCGATGGAGGCTGCGACCGAAGCTGCCGATGAAATTGGCATGGCGGTCATTGCCACGACCTTTGCCTTAGTCGCTGTATTCTTACCGACGGCATTTATGGGCGGTGTGCCGGGACTCTTCTTTAAACAGTTTGGCTGGACCGCCGTGATCGCTATTCTCGCCTCGTTGGTGGTGGCGCGTTTGCTCACGCCGATGATGGCGGCTTATATTTTGAAAGCGCCAAAGAAAGATGCTGCAGGGAATATTCATGAAAAGCCCGATAGCTGGATGATGCAAACCTATATGGGTACGATGCAATGGTGTTTGCGGCACCGTTTCATCACGGTGTTTCTCGCAGCAATATTTTTTGCTGGATCAATTCGCCTTGCTCAATACTTGCCGACCGGTTTCGTTCCACCATCGGATCGCGCTCAAACCCAAGTCAATATTGATTTACCCCCAGGAAGTACCTTATCAGAAACCAGTGTAATCGCTGAACAAGCACGTCTTGCGATTATGTCGGTGAAAGGAATCACTGGTGTATTTAGCTCAATTGGTGGCGGGTCCAGTGGTGATTCTTTTGCGCCAGGTGCTGCTGCTGAAGCGCGTCGTGCCGTATTAACGGTAACGGCGGTACACAGAAATGACAGAGCGGAATCCATGTCTGATCTCGACAACGCGATCCGCAATAAAATGAATGATATTTCGGGCGCCAAATTCTCAGTCGGTCCTTTGGATACAGGCGTCAAGTTGCAATTGGTTCTCAAGAGTGAAGACCCTGTCGCACTCTTGGCAACCGCGCGCCAAGTCGAACGTGAATTGCGTAGTTTAAAAGGCGTAGGTAACGTCAGCTCCAGTGCATCTCTGGTACGTCCAGAAATCATCGTGAAACCTGACTCAGCGAAAGCAGCAGACCTAGGCGTGACCGCTGAAAGTATTGGTGAGACAGTCCGTGTTGCCACTGCTGGTGATTACGATATGGCACTCTCAAAAATGAATTTGGCACAACGCCAAGTCCCGATCCGAGTGAAATTGCCAGACTATGTGAGAGCGGATTTGGCAGCGATTGAACGCTTGACTGTGCCAGGTAAGCACGGTCCAGTGATGATAGGTAGTGTCGCGACAGTCTCCATGGATTCTGGTCCAGCGCAAATTGATAGGCTCAATCGCAATCGCAATGTAACACTCGATGTCGAGTTGGGCGGTCGTCAGTTGGGCGAAGTCAATGAAGAGGCACGTGCTTTGCCAACGATGAAAAATCTACCGCCATCGGTGAGCATTGCGGAGCTAGGTGATGCTCAAGAAATGGAAGCCTTGTTTGCCAGTTTTGGTATCGCGATGCTGATCGGTGTCTTGTGTATTTATGGGGTCTTGGTCTTGTTGTTTAAAGATTTCTTACAACCAGTCACCATTCTTGCCGCATTGCCGCTAAGTATAGGCGGCGCGTTTTTCGCATTGCTGGTCACTGGACGCGCCTTGTCAATGCCCTCCATGATTGGTTTGATTATGCTGATGGGGATCGTCACTAAGAATTCGATTTTGCTGGTCGACTACGCAATCATTGCGCGTAACGCTGGCATGGATAGATTTTCCGCCTTAGTCGATGCCTGCCACAAACGTAGTCGTCCGATTATTATGACCACGATTGCCATGGGTGCCGGCATGATGCCATTGGCACTAGGGTGGGGCGCTGATCCTAGCTTCCGCTCACCAATGGCGATTGCTGTCATCGGTGGTCTGATTACCTCGACACTATTGAGTTTGTTAGTTGTGCCAGCGGTGTTTACCTACGTCGATGATTTTGAACATTGGATCAAACGGATGCTTGGGAAAATGAAGCATCGTTAAGGAATGCTGCGAATATCAGAATTATTTTAATGTTATTTGATGCTACTTTTTGCAGCTAGCGGGTAATCATCTAGGCCTCATTGAAACATCGGATTACACAGCAAGAAAAGCGACGGCTAACTCCTTCCCCTTCACGGGGAAGGTTGGGATGGGGATGGGGCTTAGTTCTTTTTGATGGTGGGTTCAGGTTGATACTTGTGTCTCGTTCAGCTGTTGAGTTGCCAAGATAGCCTCCAGATTTTTATTGTGTTTGAAGTACCTATGGAAGTTGTAGTGTTGTTAAGATGCGTGGGTTATTATGCTACTTACTTTTTAGTATAAGAAAATAATGCCACAGATGTTTAATGCAACATTGGTTCGCTCTTTTCGCTCGACGCGCTTGATTCTTTGGTCTCTGATCGTGTTAAGTCACTTGTTGTTGATCACTTCTCTGACCAGAACTAGTGAATGGTCGAGTTTTAGATTTTCAAATACTTCTAAGGTTCTTCTGCAGATTAATCTCTTGAGCTTGCCGGATTTTGAGGCTAGCAAATTACCTGTCGACCGTGTTTTGAATCATGCGACGAAAAGGAACGAGCTTAAGCTCGAACAACCAGAGCGGGCCACATCAAGCCTTAAGTCAGCCAAGACTCTCGATACAAATGATCGCGAACAAACTTCTGTGGAAAAAGGAAGTGCGAACGAATCAACCGATAGTTCACCAAGTAGCTCTGTTGTCGTTATGGATTTGTCGACTCTAGGAAGCATCGCGAGTCGCTACAAATTACAGGTACCAAAATCTGCTGTCGAAGAGACACTCACACCCGCACAACAGGCAGCACAAGACGTGCGTTCAAATTCTGCCAAGCTAACTAAAAGTGAAAAATTTGCGGTGCCTATGGGTACGCTAGACTGTGTATTCTTGGCACGTCTTTCTGATGGCAAAGTTGTGCGCGAACCCGGCAAGTGGGTCGAGGTGGTCTCTCGCTCTAACGTTACTTCTTTACCACTAGCTACATCACGCTATTGTGTTAGATTGCATCAAGCAGAGGATGAAAACGGGAATGATTTGACGGCAATTAGTTCGGGTATTAAAGGCAAGTTGTAGGTTTTTGTTTTATCGAGTTACTGAATAAATATTGCAGCACAGGTATTACTGAATAAAGACATGCTGTGAAATGGAAATGAAGACCTGATTAGTTACCAACCTCCGATTAGCTCTATCCGTTCTTTCCCTCGGAGGCGGGAGCCAATAGTCGAAGTCACGTTCAAGGTTGACGTCAATAGATTCCAGTCCCCCCGATTCTCACATTCGAGTGCAAGCTCTTCCTAGGAATGACACACTATCGAACTTTAGGCTTTCCAAGATTTTAGATTTATCAGCAATAAAAAAGCCTCGTTACCGAAGTAACGAGGCTTTCTCATTTGTGTGTGTTGTGTGTATTACTTTTACTGCTAGTGCGAACGAATTGCAGGATGCATTGAACAGACGTGCTGCTCAATGCATGCGGGCAAAATTACATCATGCCGCCCATACCACCCATGCCGCCCATACCACCCATATCGTGACCACCACCAGCTGGTTTGTCTTCTGGCAATTCGGCAACCAATGCGTCAGTTGTCAAAATCAAGCCAGCAACAGATGCTGCGTTTTGCAATGCAGAGCGTGTTACTTTAGCTGGATCGAGAATACCCATTTCGATCATGTCGCCGTAAGTATCGTTTGCTGCATTGAAGCCGTAGTTGCCAGTGCCGTTGACAACAGCATTGATGACTACACTTGCTTCGCCACCAGCATTCGCAACGATTTCACGCAATGGTGCTTCGATTGCTTTCAAGACTAATTTGATACCTGCGTCTTGATCTGGGTTGTCGCCTTTGATCACGCCAGCTGCTGCACGTGCGCGCAACAATGCAACGCCACCGCCAGGAACAACGCCTTCTTCAACCGCTGCACGTGTTGCGTGCAATGCGTCTTCAACGCGTGCTTTTTTCTCTTTCATTTCAACTTCAGTAGCAGCACCAACTTTGATCACTGCAACACCGCCAGCCAACTTGGCAACGCGTTCTTGCAATTTTTCTTTATCGTAGTCAGATGTCGCTTCTTCGATTTGTGCGCGGATTTGTTTTACGCGGCTTTCGATACCAACAGCTGGACCTGCACCGTCGATGATGATGGTGTTTTCTTTGCTGATTTCGATACGCTTAGCTTGACCCAATTGTTCCAAAGTTGCTTTTTCCAAAGTCAAACCAACTTCTTCAGCAATCACTTGGCCGCCAGTCAAAATCGCGATATCTTCCAACATCGCTTTACGACGATCACCAAAACCTGGCGCTTTAACAGCAGCAGTTTTCAAGATGCCACGGATGTTGTTCACAACCAAAGTTGCCAATGCTTCGCCATCGACGTCTTCTGCGATGATCAACAATGGACGACCAGATTTTGCAACTTGTTCCAATACCGGGAGCAAATCACGGATGTTAGATACTTTTTTGTCGTACAACAAAACAAATGGGTTATCCAAAATTACAGCTTGTTTTTCTGGGTTGTTGATGAAGTATGGTGACAAGTAGCCACGGTCAAACTGCATACCTTCAACTACGTCTAATTCGCTTTCAAGGCCTGAACCGTCTACAACAGTAATGACGCCTTCTTTACCAACTTTATCCATTGCATCAGCAATGATTTTACCGATAGTTTCATCA
>JAYVHZ010000508.1:0-13010 GCA_043770645.1 Undibacterium sp.
ACAATTGGGAAGCCGAAGGCCAGTGGCAGCGTGGTCGCCTTTCTTTGCTTACTTTCTTTGGCGAAGCAAAGAAAGTGAGTGGCTGTCGGGCCACACCCGACCTGCACATTAAAAATCACCTACAAAATTTAAACCACCACAACGGACAAAGATCTAACGAACTCTCCCAAAGTGGGAAACACTGATAATCGGCCATCAATTTCAAAAATCTCATTTTTTACATCCCCCACAGGGTTAAGTCACCCAATCAACCTACCCGCCCTAACCCGCAACCCCTTCTTAGCCAACTCAGGCGCAATAGCACCAAGCGTCTTCAAAGTATCCCCACTATGCGCATGACAGATCGCCACGCCCAACGCATCAGCGGCGTCAGAACTAGGCGTGCCAGATAAACACAACAAACGCTGCACCATATCCTGCACTTGTTCTTTCTTCGCTTTACCATGACCGACTACACCCTGCTTCACTTGCAGCGCAGTGTATTCAGCGACGTTCAAATCGGCTTGCACCAAAGCGCAGATCGCAGCACCACGGGCTTGACCGAGTAACAATGTAGATTGCGGATTGACGTTGACGAAAACTTTCTCGATTGCAGCACAATCGGGTTGGTAAGTTTGGATGATTTCGGTGACACCGGAGAGGATGGTTTTGAGGCGTTCAGGCAAAGTGCCTTCGATTGTTTTGATGGTACCTGAGGCGATGTAAGTGAGCTTACTGCCCTGCTTATGTATGACACCAAAACCTGTGGTGCGTAAGCCGGGGTCTATGCCTAGGATTTTCATTGAAATGTCTTCTGAAAGAATCCAAGCGAAAACGAAGCGCCTAGAATTAGATTATCGCAATACATTCTCGTAGGGCGGGTGAAACCCGCGCTGCTCAGGTGTTCAAAGCTTAGGCGGCGCGGGTTGCACCCGCCCTACAACTGTTCATGTTCATCAATTGTTGGGCTTCGCGTTGCTCAGCGCCAACCTACGAGTTGAATTAGATCACTGGCTAGAATATAGACGAACGCCATTTGCTAACGACGTTCTGAGTGCAAATTAATGACGGAAGTGGCGCACGCCTGTGTACAACATCACGACGCCACGTTCATCCGCTGCATCGATTACTTCTTGATCACGCATAGAACCACCTGGATGAATCACGCAAGTCGCGCCAGCATCGACGACGACATCGAGACCATCACGGAACGGGAAGAACGCGTCAGACGCGACTGCGGAACCTTGCAAAGTTAAACCAGCGTTTTGTGCTTTAATCGACGCGATTCGAGCGGAATCGATACGGCTCATTTGACCTGCGCCTACGCCCAAAGTCATGCCATTACCGCAGAAAACAATCGCATTCGACTTAACGTATTTGGCAACGCGCCATGCGAACATCATGTCGGCCATTTGTTGCGGTGTCGGTTGCAATTTGCTGACTACTCGGACATCGGCTGGTAAAACGTTTTTCGCGTCTGGTGCTTGCACTAATAAACCGCCGCCAACACGTTTCACGTCATATTGATTGACGCTAGAACCGAGAGGGATTTCTAACAAACGCACGTTTTGTTTTGCTGCGAAAATCTGCTTGGCTTCCGCAGTAAATGACGGGGCGATCAAGACTTCAACGAATTGTTTTGCAACGGCTTCTGCTGCTACGCCGTCACATACTGTGTTGAACGCGATGATGCCGCCGAAGGCTGAAGTTGGATCGGTTTGCAAAGCTTTGCTGTAGGCTTCTAAGGCCGTCGCACCGATTGCTACGCCACAAGGATTTGCATGT
Source organism: Undibacterium sp. (assembly GCA_043770645.1). GTDB lineage: Bacteria > Pseudomonadota > Gammaproteobacteria > Burkholderiales > Burkholderiaceae_D > Undibacterium. The sequence continues at coordinate 1,765 of JAYVHZ010000508.1, forward strand.
TTAACGATCACGCACGCGCCTGTCTCGAAAGACTTCACGCATTCCCATGCTGCATCGGCATCGGCAATATTGTTGTAGGACAGTTCTTTACCTTGCAACTGCGTGTAGTTCGCCAATGCCCCTACGACTGGTGCCAAATCGCGGTAGAAAGAGGCAGACTGATGCGGGTTTTCGCCGTAACGCATTTCTTGTACTTTTTCGAAATGCATGTTCAAAGTTTGTGGATAAGCGCTACGTGTTGTGTGTGCTTTATCTTCGCCCAAACTCGTCAAATAATTGGTGATGGCGCCATCGTATTGTGCCGTGTGCGCAAACACTTTTTTCGCCAACATGAATTTCGTGTCATAAGACACGACATTATTGCCCGCTTTCATTTCCGCCAAGACCGTTGCGTAATCAATAGGATCGCAAATCACGACCACGTCTTTGTGATTTTTAGCCGATGAGCGCAACATGGTTGGGCCACCGATGTCGATATTTTCAATCGCATCTTCCAATGAACATTCCGCTTTAGCAACTGTTGCTTGAAATGGATAGAGATTGACGACCACCATATCAATCGTTGGAATACCGTGTTTTTCTAAAGCAGCTTGATGCTCAGGAAAATCACGACGCGCCAAAATACCACCGTGGACTTTAGGGTGCAAAGTCTTCACACGACCATCAAGCATCTCTGGAAAACCTGTGTAATCAGCGACTTCAGTAACTGGCAAACCATTGTCGGCCAAAAGCTTAGCAGTGCCGCCTGTGGACAAGAGTTTGACGCCCATAGCATTGAGTTCACGTGCGAATTCGAGAACACCAGTTTTGTCCGAAACGGACAGGAGAGCTTGTTTGATCATGATTAAGATAGGTAAATAAGATTAAAGAAGACCGTGTTGCTGCAGTTTTTTGCGCAGGGTATTACGGTTAATACCGAGCATATCTGCAGCCTGAGATTGGTTGCTATCGGTGCGTGTCATGACCATTTCCAACATCGGTTTTTCAACCGCTAACACCACCATATCGTAAATATTCGAAGCTGGTTGCTCACCTAAATCACGAAAATATTTTTCTAGATTTTTGTGGACGGCTTCTTGAATGCTTTCTTTGCTCATACTGAATTTTCTTCTTATTAATGAATTCCGCTACTGAAAAATCTACTGGGAATTCAAGGGTTAAACTAAATAAAACTTCCGCAAAAATAGTGCACATTATTTACACCAAACAACATTAGGAAAATGACTCAAGCGGCTAAGGCTTGCGTTAATCCTTGAGTTAGTTCGGTGCTCACAATGGTCTCGGAGGGGCGGTATTGTAACCGTTCTGTGGGTCGACTATCAAAAAACATTTTGACCGCCGCCAATTGTTCCTCACAAGTTTCCAGCTTGTTCATTTGCTGGCGGAAGGCTTCGCCATCCACCAGATCTTCGACATACCAACCGATATGTTTGCGCGCGGTACGCACGCCCATGAACTCACCATAAAACGCGTAATGTTCACGCAAATGACGATCTAACAGCGCGCTCACTTCCGACACCATTGGCGCGGGTAAGTAAGTGCCAGTCTTTAAATAATGTTCAATTTCGCGAAATATCCAAGGTCTGCCTTGAGCAGCACGACCTATCATGATGGCATCGGCACCCGTCACTTCCAACACATACTTGGCTTTTTCCGGTGTTGTAATATCGCCGTTCGCCACCACAGGGATTCTCGCTTGCGCCTTAACTGCGGCAATCGTCTCATACTCGGCGTCGCCCTTGTAACCATCGGCACGTGTACGTCCGTGCAAAGTCAACATGGCGATACCAGCCGATTCAGCGATACGGGCGATTTGCAGGGCGTTTTTATTCGCTCTATCCCAGCCGGTGCGAAATTTCAAAGTCACAGGCACATCCACCGCGGACACCACAGCATCGAGAATCTCGCCAACTAATTTTTCATCTTGCAGCAAGGCTGACCCACACCAAGCATTACAAACTTTCTTTACCGGACAGCCCATATTGATATCGATGATTTGCGCACCTTTATCGACATTGTATTTAGCGCATTCCGCTAACATTTTTGGATCCGCACCGGCGATCTGCACCGCTTTAGGTTCCATCTCGCCTTCGTGATTGGTACGACGGGTGGACTTTTCGGTTTCCCACAATTTAGGATTCGATGCCGCCATTTCTGACACGGCATAACCTGCGCCCAAGTCTTTGCACAATTGGCGAAATGGTCTATCCGTTACACCAGCCATAGGCGCGACAAAAATATTATTCTTCAGCTGATAGGAGCCAATATGCACGATGTTAAAACCTTGGGGAGTCGGAGGAATTTCGAGGAAGCGCTATTCTACCTGAAAAGCTGCCTAAATAATTAGCAAAACCATGCGAATCTAGCGATTTGATCGAACAATATTTTTTAATTTAGAGCAGGTTTTCAATAGACTTTTTTGTGTTTTATTGTTCAATTATGTGAGCACATAAATCGACAACAGGATCACCGAAAGACTCAGGATTTCGCCAGTTCTTTCGCAAGTAATTGATTTAACTCATCAAAGGAAGGTTCACCGACATAACGCTTAATGATATTCCCTTGCTTATCGATGACGAAAGTTGTTGGCGTTAATTTCACATCACCGTAAGCCTTCGCGATTTTGTCTTGATGATCGAGAACGACATGAAATGGCAACTGCCTGGTTTCAGCAAAATTCAAAACATAATTTGGTGGATCGTAACTCATCGCCACCGCAAAAAACTCCAAACCTTGTGCCCGAAATTTTTCATAGCTAGCAATCATTTGTGGCATTTCTTTGACGCAGGTAACGCAAGATGTCGCCCAGAAATTCACCATGTACACTTTGCCTTGCAAAGCTTGTTGACTGATAGTCTTGCCTTGAATATTCGTAAAATCGAGCTTGGGGGCAGCCTGTTTATTCCCCAATGAGAGGTATGCAAACACAGCAGTCAACAAAAGGAAAAACGCAGCGACAATGCCCAGCTTGATTGAACCCACTTGTTTTTTCTGATTTGTTAGCGATGAGATCATGAACATTCTCTGAAGAAAAGCAATTAGAAGATTTAAGCAGGATTATACTTGGCTTCGCATTCACTCGTTCCATTTTCACGAAGGCTGCATGTGCGAATCTTGGCGGCCTATTATTCAGGTCGCGGTTATTCTAATGAGAAGGTGCAATCACTCACAGGACTTGGTGACTCTCGATCCAAACTTCAGGCGCAATTGGACGCGAGTACAAGTAACCTTGCATAGAATCACAATCATTTGCGATCAAGTAGTTCGCTTGCTCCTCGGTTTCCACGCCTTCCGCGACAACTTTTAAGCCAAACTGTTTCGCCATTGACAAAATCGAGCCGACAATCGCCGTGCCATTGGCATCCCCAGGAATATCTTGTACAAAACTTTTATCGATTTTTAATTCATATAAGGGCAAACGTTTTAGGTAGTTTAAGCTAGAGTAGCCAGTCCCAAAATCATCAATTGAGAAGCGGATTCCTAAGTCCGACAATTTGCTCATACGCGCAATGGTTTCTTGCAAATTATCGATGAATAAACCTTCAGTCACTTCAAAAATTAAATACTTGCCGTCTATCTCTTGCGTAGCCAAGGTCGAAGTCACTTTATCGACGAAATCATTTTGACGAAATTGCTTAGGACTGACATTAATCGACAACGGAAAATCATGTCCCGCGCTTTGCAGGCGTTTCAAAACGCTACAGGCTTGCAATAACACCCAATCTCCCATTCTGACGATCAAACCGGATTCTTCTGCTAATGGAATAAAGAGCACTGGCGACACCATTCCGCGATCCTTGCTATGCCAACGCATCAACAGTTCTGCCCCGACCGTCGCACCAGCATAATCGACTTGTGCCTGCATCACCATTTTCAATTCATTTTGTTCTAATGCTTTAGCAAGATCTCGCTCCAAGGTGAGTCTGTGCTCTACTTCGGTTTGCATATTCCCTTCGAAGAAAGCAATTTGATTTCTACCTGCCGATTTTGCCCGGTACATGGCTGTATCAGACTCACGCAATAAGTCATCGGCATTCTGTCCGGGCTTAGGCATCATACTCACACCGATGCTGCAACTTGAACTATAGGCCTGATCATGAATAATGAAATCCTGTGACAGTGCATGCCGCACTTTCTCCGCCACAGTCAAGGCGAGCTTACCGGCAATATCTATATGCGGATCTAAACTATCGATCAACACAACAAATTCATCGCCGCCAATCCGGGCAACAGTATCGACTTCACGCAATAGGTGACTCAAGCGCTTAGCAACTTCGATCAGTAACATATCGCCGGTTGCATGACCGCGCGCATCATTGATGGTTTTAAAATGATCCAAGTCGATAAATAATACCGCACTGTAGTTTCCAGTTCGTTGCGCATTGGCTAGTTGTACTGACATGCGGTCACGCAGCAATCGACGATTGGGCAAGCCGGTTAATACATCAAAAAACGCCAAACGATAGATATCTAGTTCGGCTTTTTTTCTATCCGTAATATCGCGTTCAATGGCTACGTAATGGGTACACTGACCTTGCTGGTTATTAATTGGTCGAATATCCACTTCCAACCAAAATTCCTCACCCGATTTGGTATAGCCAACGATCTCTGAACGTATCGCATGCTGCGTATTTATGGCAGTACGAATTCTATGAATTTCATGAACATCGGAATTTGGACCGTAAAGCATTTCTAGACTTTGACCAATCGCTTCGGTGCGAGTATAGCCAGTGCTACGTTCAAACGCTTGATTCACGAACACTAGATGGGGACCAAAGTCGAGCATTTTATGGTCGGCAATCATCACCATATCGTTGAGATTTTCTACCGCTGCTGAAATCAGTCTCAACTCCTCATTCGCTTGCCTCAAGGATTGTTGCTCCTCTTGCAGCGACAAACTAATTTGCATCTGCTTACGCAATGATTCCTCAAGGCGACGCAACAATACTGCACAACTCACTGTGATGACCGAGCTGATAAAGCTGAAATTAAGGGTGATAATAATCCAGCGCAAAAAAGGCTGGTCATGGTACTTATCAAATTGCAAATCGATGTCAAACGTATAGCCCACCGCGATCAGTGTCACGGCATTTAGGCAAAGAACGAAAATCGCAGGACGCAGTCCGAGTAACAGCGCCGCCAAAACTGGTACAGCCATCAGGTAAATTTGACTAACGGGTCCCACTTTAAACAAGAAAAAGACGCCCACGCCATAAACAATCAATAGAAAATTCCAACTTCTTGCTGAAAAACTGAGTACACGCCAACGCCAGATTGTAAGCAACCATAAGATTGCCGCCACATCGATCAACACGATGGAGTAAAGCTGATCACGTATTGCCATCAATATGCTAGGAATCGCAGTTATGGATCCCAAAACCAAGGCCACGGACAAAATGGTGCTCAGCATCTGATCACGCCAAAATTGCAGTTCTTTAGAAGGCAAGCGTTGAGCGCGTAAAATACGGCGAACGAAAGAACGAACTATCTTCAATTCCTGCCCCCTAAGGCTGACAAAATCATTTCAATCACCCGCTCCCCAAGTGAACAACATGGGTCTACAGGGCTCAAAAATAGAAACTAGTCTTCAGTATCTAAGTGCTCTTTTATACGCTGTTTCCTTATTGCTGAAAAGTATTTTTTAAAAATTCAGATCGAAACCGCCTTTGGGATCGATCTAAAACCTCAATGTTCGGCAACAGCCTGCATTGACGCAGTTGGTGTCATTTTGAGAGACGTCAACTCATGGAAGGTCTTGCCCAGTCGCTGCACGCCATAAGTCAAACCACTGTTCACGAGATAATTGGCAGGTCGACGCCTGCACCGCTTCACTCAGCACCTTGACGCGACTAGAGCCAGTGAGCACCAGAGGTTTTGATGGTAGGTTTAATACCCAAGCCATCGCCACACAGGCGGGACTCACGTCGAGCTTACCAGCAATCGTCGCCAATGCTGCCTGGAGCTTTTGCGTCTGCGATTGTTGGTCGCTAAACAAACGTCCACCTGCCAAGGCGGACCAAATCATCGGTGCCATCCGCAATCGCTGGCAAGCATCAAAAGTGCCATCGTAAATCGGTGCTAGCTGCATTAACGAACATTCGACTTGATTGGTCACCAAGGGAATACGCGAAGCCAATAAATCGAATTGCGCTGGCGTGAAATTCGATACCCCAAAATGCTTCACCTTGCCGCTCTGTTGTAATTGCAAAAAGGCCTGTGCGACTTCATCTGCATCCATCAATGGATCAGGTCGGTGAATCAAGAGCAAATCGATGGTTTCGATTTGCATACTGCGCAAAGAAGTTTCCGCAGATTGAATAATGTGCGCCGCGGCCGTGTTGTAGACATGCGCAGTTTGATGCGGTCTTCTTGAAGAAGGAAACTGGATACCGCATTTCGTCACAACTTGAAAGCGCTGACGCAATTCAGGTGCCAAAGCAAACGCTTCGCCGAGTAAAGTTTCGCTAGTGTAGTCACCATAGATATCAGCCTGATCGATGGTGGTAATTCCCAAATCAAGCGCTGCCTGCAAGAAATCGACACGCTCAGCTGGTGTCATCTGCCACGACGACAAACGCCATAAGCCTAATACGATACGGGAAAACTCTGGGCCTTGTGGGGCAATTTGTTGGCGTGGACTTTGCATAAGTATTCTCTTCTCAATTCACTTTATTTAAGTTAATTTATGCGCTAGCTTAATTCGATAAGGGCGCGGTAACTTACTTGTATCTCCTCGACTTTCGAATAGCCAGAACTCAGCATATGCAAGCCGTCTTCTCTGACTAACAATAGCACCGGAAATCCACGCACGCCCCAGCGCTGGATTTGCTGAAAATGTTGACGTGTTTCGTCTTTGCATTCTGCGGAGCTCAATGTTTCTAGAAAACTATCTACATCAAAGATCTCGCTTTGCTCATATTCATTCAGTGCTGCAACTGCGATTTCTGCGAGTACCGCTTCTTTGGTGATATCTTTTCCCTCGGCATAAAAAGCGTGCTGAATTGCCTGAAAGACTGCGAAGTTAATTTTGGTCGGCATCCCATCCGTCAACATCTTAGCCGTCACCACCGCTCGACAGGCCGGCTCGGTATCGTAGATAAATCCAGGTTTATCTAAACCACTCATATCAAATGGCAAACCACTCACCTGCCGTACTTTTTCCCAGTGTGACAAGATCATTTCCTTTTGATCCGCATCCATGACTTGTGTATTGTAAGCACGTAAGCCACCCAAGACGATATCGAGTTCAGCATCAGGTTTATCTGCCAAAAATTGTTGCAGCTCCAGACCAAAACCGTAGCACCAAGAGCACATAGGGTCGGCAATGTATAGAAATTTAGTCGTCATTTTTATTTCGGATAAGAATTCAAGTTGGCGTAGTTGAGGACGCAAATTTACGCCGGATACAGAGCACCCAAAATACGTGGGCCGCGCGCTGCTGTGACCTCACTGATATTTCCGGCTTTTCTTTGGACAAATCTTTGCGCTAACCATGCGAACGCAATCGCCTCCACATGCTGGGTAGCGATTCCCAGGCTATCGGTTTTGTCCCAATGTATATGAGGCAGTGCTTGCGACAATGCCCGCATTAAACTGGCATTACAAGCGCCGCCGCCGCACACATATACCGCAGCGCAATCTGGCGCAAATTGTGCGATAGCATCGGTGATGGTTTTGGCAGTGAAGGCGCACAAAGTGGCTTGTACATCTTCCGCACTGAGATCAACAAATCCCTGTAAACGCTGCTGCAACCAAGGTAGATGGAACAAATCGCGACCTGTGCTTTTGGGCGGCATTTGCGCAAAAAAACTGTCTTCACATAGTTGTGCCAGCAAAGCTGCATCGACTTTCCCTTGCGCAGCCCAAGCGCCATCCGCATCATAAGCGAGACCATGATGCTGCAGTATCCACGCATCCATCAACAAATTACCCGGTCCAGTGTCAAAGCCGATGGTGCTGCCATCCGCGTGCAGCACGCTAATATTACTGATGCCACCGATATTTAACACCACGCGACATTCACCTTGCTTTGCAAACATGGCGCGGTGAAATGCGGGAACCAGAGGTGCACCTTGACCGCCGGCTGCTATATCTCGACTACGAAAATCGGCAATGACATCGAGTCCGCTGAGTTCGGCTAACAAGGCTGGATTATTAGTTTGTCTGGTAAAGCCTAATTCGGGACGATGACGTATGGTCTGCCCATGTACGCCCATCGCTTGAACCTTGAGATCGGGATGTTGAATGCGCAATTCTGCCACGCATTGCGCGTAGATTGCGGCCAGTTGATTCGCTAGCAAAGCTTCACGCTCGATCTCGTTCTCACCAGCTTGTTGCAAAGCCATGGCTTGCTGTTTTAGTGCTGTTGAAAATGGGATATGCGCACTAGCAAGCAGGTGCAATACATCGCGGTCACTCTCATGATCCTGCTCGGGCAAAGCGACCAATACACCGTCGACACCATCTAAGCTGGTGCCCGACATCAGGCCAATGTAATAGTTTGAATCTGCGTGAATAGCGGTCTGCATAAAATGTGATCTACATTTAGGAATAAAAAAAAGCCGAACTAGGTTCGGCTGATTCTTGACAGTTCGCTTAGCGCGCTGCCACCAGCGCCGCTGAATTTCGCTCTGGACGCAATAAATCAAAACGATGCGCCATATCGGCTGCGACCACTCTGAATTTTGGCAATTCATGCGAAGCCAAGGCCGCTGCACTTTGCACGCTAATCGTGTTTGGATCACGCGGTTCGTTATTGACACGGAACTCATAATGTAAATGCGGTCCGGTTGACCAACCTGTCGAGCCGACATAGCCAATCACTTGGCCTTGCGTCACACGCGCACCTTTGCGCGCACCAGCGGCAAATTTACTCATGTGAGCGTACGCGGTGCTGTACCCATTCCAGTGTTTAATGATTACCATGTTGCCGTATCCACCTTGTGGACCAGCATGGTCAATCGTGCCATCTGCAGAGGCGCGAATTGGTGTGCCAGTCGCAGCTGCAAAATCGATCCCAGTGTGGCGCTTCCATTTGCCCGAAATCGGGTGTACGCGCATAGAAAAACCAGATGAGACACGAGAGAATTCTAGTGGGGACTTTAAGAAAGCTTTTTTCAAGGACTTACCATCAAAACTATAGTAGCCACCTTCACCAGCGCCTTCATCGAACCACACGGCTTGCGCTAACTTGCCAGCATTTTTGAATTCACCCGACAGCAAGCGACCAGTTTTAACTAATTCACCATTCAACCAAAACGTTTCATAAACGACGTTAAAGTAATCACCGCGTTGCAAACGACGAAAATCCACGCTAGTTTCAAACATTTTCACGATCTGGTCGGCGACAGCAGATGGGATTAAGGCTTTGTCAGTTGCCACGAACAAGGAAGATTGAATATCGCCAGAGCGCATTTCTATACGACGCTCTAGTTGTTCAGTCACTTCTGATGCTCTAAATCCATTCTGTTCATTACGCGCTACCAGCAGCGTTTTTGCACCGTTTTCATTATTATCCAAACCAACCCGCAACCACTCTAAAGTCCCTTCATCCGTGGTCTTTACACGTATCGATTTGCCTGCGCGGGCTTGTAAAACGCCACGTGCAATTGGATCAGTTTTGAGAAAGTTGGCGGCATTGACATCATCCACACCTAGGCGTTGCAGCAAAGCTGCCAGGCTATCGCCGCGTTGTATCTTTTCTTCTTTGACGTAATGCTGTTGCTGCAATACGATTTTCGCAATTTGCTCATCCAGGGATGGCAGAATTAAATCTTGAGTCACCGTCTTGACTGGGAGATTGGCCGCATCTGGTGCTAAAGGAGCAACACCAACCGCGCCAACTGCACACACCGCAAAGAATAAGCCAGTAAACGAAATCACTCGCGATGCACGCATACCGCGCACATTAGCGATGCTAACTTCGATCAGGGATTGGGCTTTAACTTGCGTAGTTGCAGCTAATTGACGGAATTTATCGGATAAACGCATGCAATAAGTTAAAATTGATGTTTCGCCGCCGAATCAAAAAATCTGGCACCAAACATGGTGTTTGCAAACCCACTTGCTTTATTTTTATTATCGTAAAGTGGGGCGAAAATTAGTCGCCTGATTGTAAAGCAAATGGCGAATAATGCAAGCTGCCGATTATGCGAGGGACACCATTTTTTCGCTAGCGCTGTTACAAATCTTTTTGATCTATCTTGAATTTTGTTTAATTAATTTGCTGAATACATCATGACTTCGCCACAAACAAATGACAAAGCGCCAAGCGCTACAACTCTTTTGCCACTTTCTGATGCAGTGCAACATGCATTAGCCGTCACCAAGCGCGGCGTCGATGAACTCTTGATTGAATCCGAATTCGCGCAAAAACTCGCCCGCAGCGAAAAAACCGGCAAGCCTTTACGTATCAAATTAGGTCTAGATCCTACCGCGCCAGATTTGCACCTCGGTCACACCGTGGTCTTAAACAAAATGCGTCAGTTGCAGGATTTAGGTCATACGGTAATTTTCTTGATTGGCGACTTCACTTCCATGATCGGCGATCCATCAGGTCGCAATGCTACGCGTCCGCCGTTGACCCGTGAGCAAATTGAAGCAAATGCCCAAACCTACTTTAAGCAAGCATCCTTGGTTCTCGATGCCAGCAAGACAGAAATTCGCTACAACTCAGAATGGTGTGATCCACTAGGCTCGCGTGGCTTGATTCAATTGTCTTCGAAATACACAGTCGCACGCATGATGGAGCGTGATGATTTCACCAAGCGCTTTAAGGCGGGCACACCGATTTCCGTCCATGAATTTTTGTACCCTTTGATGCAAGGCTATGACTCAGTCGCTTTGCATGCCGACTTAGAACTTGGCGGTACGGATCAAAAATTTAATCTGCTGGTCGGTCGTGAGCTGCAAAAAGACTATGGACAAGAACAGCAATGTATCTTGACGATGCCTTTATTAGAAGGTTTGGATGGCGTCGAAAAGATGTCCAAGTCAAAGAACAATTACATCGCCATCACCGAGCCAGCCAATACGATGTTCGCCAAGGTCATGAGCATTTCTGACGAGATGATGTGGCGCTACTACGATTTGCTGTCATTCTGTTCACTAGAACAGATCGCTCAGTACAAAAAATCGGTTGCAGAAGGCCAAAATCCACGCGATATCAAAGTCGCGATTGCGCAAGAAATCGTAACCCGCTTCCATAGCAAGCAGGCGGCGGAAGACGCATTGACTGATTTCGTAAA
>JAYVHZ010000509.1:0-1909 GCA_043770645.1 Undibacterium sp.
TTTGGTGGTTTGTTTTCTGCTTGTTCTTTGCGTGCATTGCGAATTAAGGTGCGCAAATGCTGCACATCGAGTTCAGGATTTTCTGCCATCAACTCAGTCAAGGCTTCATCTTTCGCCAGCAGCTTTTCGCGTTTGCGTTCGAGTGAATGCATGGCGGCTGTTTCGGACTTGGAAGCACCTTTCCAGCTATCGATGGTTTTTTGAATCAGCGCAACTTCGGCTTCATCTAAAGTGCGCATCTTTTTGCCGACAAATTGCATTTGGCGACGACGGCCTTCGTGGTTGGTGATGTTCTGGCATTCGAGAATGGCGTCGCGAACATCTTCTGGCATAGGAACGCGCTTAACGCGATCACGTGCAGAGTCCACTAACTCTTGCCCCATTTTTTGTAGGGCCGTCATTTGACGCTTGAGTTCGGATTTGGATGGGCGGTCGTATTCTGGTTCAAACTCGTTGGACTGGTAGCCGCAAGAGCCTCGATTCGGATTTGGCATTGGTAAATCTTCTATAAACTTATTGAAACGACTGCTATGATACTCTCTTTATCCTTTCAGCTAAAGAAACAGAAGCTATGTCTAAACCAGTTTTTACCCATACTCAGGATCAATTTAAACAAATTACCCAGGATATGCTGCGCATTGCCCGTGACAAAGGTGCAACAGATGCGGCGGTAGAAGTCAGCGAAGGCGGTGGTTTATCGATTAGTGTACGTAAAGGTAAGATCGAGACGATTGAGCAGAATCGCGATAAAGGCATAGGAATCACGGTTTATGTCGGCAAGAAGCGCGGAAATGCCAGTACTTCCGATTTTTCACGTAAATCCCTAGAAGATACAGTTGAAGCAGCACATAACATTGCACGCTTTACTGCCGAGGATGATTGCGCAGGTTTGCCTGACGCCGAGATGTTAGAAATGCATCCACAAGATTTGAAATTATTTTATCCATGGTTAGTGACAGCGGAAGAGGCGATTGAGTTGGCACGTCGCACCGAAGCCGCGGCGTACGCGGTGGATAAACGTATCACGAATTGCGAGGGCGCCAGCGTGCATGCGCAGCAATCGCATTTTGTCGCTGCGAATTCACGCGGCTTTATGGGCGGCTATCCATTCTCTCGTCATACCATTTCGGTGGCGCCGATTGCTGGTAAAGGTGCCAAGATGCAGCGCGATGATTGGTATAGCTCACATCGGAATGCAAAAAGACTATCCGCACCTGAAGTCATCGGCCGCTATGCCGCCGAGCGCGCCTTGTCGCGCTTAAATGCGTGCACGATCGACACGCGTAAATGCCCTGTTTTATTCGAAGCGCCATTGGCTGCAGGCTTGCTCGGTGCATTTGTCCAAGCGGTATCTGGCGGTTCTCTGTATCGCAAATCGAGTTTTTTGCTCGATAGTTTAGGCAAAAACATTTTTCCGAATCATGTTCAAGTGCTAGAAGACCCGCATGTCTTGGGTGCGGTCGGCTCCTCTCCGTTTGATGATGAAGGCGTGAAAACCAGCAAACGTGAAGTTGTGAATAATGGTGTTTTGCAAGGCTATTTCTTGTCGACTTATACTGCTCGCAAATTGGGTATGCAAACGACTGGCAATGCCGGCGGCTCGCATAATCTGAGCCTCACTTCCACGCTCACGAAACGTGGCGATGATTTAGTGAAAATGTTAAAGAAGTTGGATACAGGTTTGTTTGTCACCGAGTTGATGGGGCAGGGTGTCAACTATGTGACCGGTGATTATTCCCGTGGGGCATCTGGATTTTGGGTGGAAAATGGCGTGATTCAATATCCGGTGGAGGAAATCACGATCGCTGGCAATATGCGGGATATGTTTCAACAAATAGTTTCCATCGGTAGTGATACTTTGACGCGTGGTACCAAGACCACTGGCTCAATTTTGATCGACGGCATGACA